>NZ_DATBUP010000113.1:0-70695 GCF_036515995.1 Pedomonas sp.
AACCCGCTCCTGCCCAACTACAAGCATGTGCCGATCGGCTACCATGGCCGGGCCTCCTCCATCCGCCCCTCGGGCGCGCCGGTGCGCCGCCCCAACGGTCAGCGCAAGGGCCCGCAGGACGAGGCGCCCAGCTTTGGCCCCGCCCGCCGGCTCGACTATGAGCTCGAGCTGGGCATCTGGGTCGGCCCCGGCAACGCGCTGGGCGAGCCGATCGACATTGCACAGGCCGGCACCCATATCGCCGGGCTGTGCTTGCTCAACGACTGGTCGGCGCGCGATCTGCAGGCGTGGGAGTACCAGCCGCTGGGGCCCTTCCTGGCCAAGAACTTCATCAGCACCGTCTCGCCGTGGATCATCACCGCCGAGGCGCTGGCCCCGTTCCGCATCGCCCAGCCGGCGCGCCCCACGGGCGACCCCCGGCCTTTGCCCTACCTCTGGGACGAGGCGGACCAGCAGGCGGGTGCCTTTGCCCTCCGGCTCGAGGTCTACCTGTTCTCGGCCGAGATGCGCCGCCAGGGCCTGCCGCCGCTGCGCCTCAGCCAGGGCGAGGCCCGGCACATGTACTGGACCGCCGCCCAGCTGCTCACCCACCATGCCTCCAACGGCTGCAACCTCCAGCCCGGCGACCTGCTCGGCACCGGCACGATCTCGGCGCCGACCGAGGACGGCTTTGGCAGCCTGCTCGAGCTCACCCGCGGCGGCCAGCAGCCGCTCGAGCTGCCCACCGGCGAGACCCGCACCTTTTTGGAGGATGGCGATACCCTGTTCCTCTCGGCCGTGGCCGAGGCGCAGGGCTATGTCTCCATCGGCTTTGGCCCGTGCGCCGGCACGATCACGCCGGCCCCGGCCGTCAGGGGCTGAGGCCATGGCGCTGACCCTGCACAGCTACTGGCGCTCCAGCGCCTCCTACCGGGTGCGCATTGCGCTCAACCTCAAGGGGCTGGACTATGCGCAGGTCACCCATGACCTGCGCACCGGCGCGCATGAGGCTTCCGCCTATGCCGCGCTCAACCCGCAGCAGATGGTGCCGGCGCTGGAGACAGACGGCGGCGTCATTGCCCAAAGCCTGGCCATTCTGGAATGGCTGGAGGAGCGCTATCCCGAACCCTCCCTGCTGCCGGGCAGCGCCCAGGACCGGGCCGTTGTCCGGGCGATGGCGGCAACCATCGCCTGCGACATTCACCCGCTCAACAACCTGCGCATCCTCAAAAGCCTGAGGCAGGACCTCAACGCCACACCCGAGCAGATCAATGCCTGGGCGCAGCGCTGGATCCGCCAAGGCTTTGCCGCGCTCGAGGCGATGATCGCCCGGCACGACGGCACCTATGCCTTTGGCGACACGCCAACCCTGGCCGACTGCTGCCTGGTGCCGCAGGTCTATTCGGCCGAGCGGTTCGAGACCGACCTGACGCCCTACCCGCGCCTGATGGCCGCTGTGCGCGCCGCGCAAGGATTGCCCGCCGTGGCCGCAGCGCACCCCACAGAGCAGCCCGACGCGGACTGAACTGATCACAAGCTGTAAGTATACCGGCTGAAGCACGCGGCGCAGATACCCTCTGCGCCGCTTTCTTTTTCCCTTCATGCCCGCTTCCGCGCTTGTGCCGCCATCTCGTGGAGATGCAAGCCAAATTTCCATGATGTATTTGATTTTTAATGGTTTTTTAACGAATCACTTAGGCAAACGTTAATCCTCATCCCCTAGCTTCCCACCGAACTCGTCACTCAGGTGACGCTGCAGCCAGCAGGCGCACGGCATCGAAATCCGGGAATTTACAAATGGGGGAGCACTAAGATTGGCATGGGATATAAGGAACGACCCCTTCCCTTGCGCAAAGCAGAGATGCGTCTGAAACTTGCCGAGATCTGCATCATTCAGGAGTGGTCCCGTATCAGCCTGCGCCTGCGTCTATGTTTGGACATTATTCGCCCAAAGGCAAAAGAGCGCTGGTTCGAGCTGCCACTGGAAGCACAGGTGAATGAGTGGAGCAGCGCACTCAACAAAATTCTTGTTCAGGCAGACGAGCGCCGAAGTTTGTTGTCGACGATCAATCAGATGAACAAGGTCCTGCCCGTCCGCAATGCAATTGCACACGGGGAGCCGGGCTGGATCAAGGATGCACCGGACAGTTACATTTTGTTTTACACCTATGCGCGCAGCCGCACCAAACCACGCAAGAAGCAATACAGCTACAGCCCGCCGCGGCTTGAGCTGTTTCCGAACGCCTTCCTGGAGCCGGAAGATGCCGAACTCCATTCACTTGAAATGGATGACATACTGACCATGGCAAAAGGCATGAGGTCCCTGAGGTTGGCGACACAGAAACTGTGCGACATTGCCGTTGCCCGCTGCCAGGCCATACGCCTCTGACAGTGGCCCAGCACGGACTGAAGAGCCCGCGGTACTCTGCTCGCCAGACCCGATGAATTCGACCCGTTCGCACCTGCAATTCAATTTTCAAAAGGCAGGAAAATCTCAATCAGCAGGAATCACTGGCATATATTCAAGCGGACCATGAAAAACTTATCTTGCAGAACGAAAAATTATTTGTGAGTGTTTTTGCAGCTCACGGCGATCAAAGGGGGATCACATGGCCAAGGCCACCACCGTGCGTGCAAAAGTTGCATCGAAGAGTAAGTCAGCGTCTGCGCCCAAACCCGCTGCGGCTTCGTCCGCTACAGAAAAGTTATTGAGCCGTCTCACTGCCCGGCTCGACAAGGCGGAAAAGACGCTGGCTGATCAGAAGGCCAAGATTGCGGAATTTTCCAAAACCATTGCCGCTCTCGAGAAGAGCCTGAAGAGCAGCACGGGGACTGCAGCCAAGGCCGCCCCGGCGAAGAGCCCGGCCGCCAAGCCTGTCACCAAGGCAAACGGCACATGCCTGACCAACGGCACCGCCAAGCCGAACGGCACGGCAAAGAAAGCTGACGCTTCAAAGCCCAAGGCTGCAGCACCGGCGAAGGCCGCAACCAAGGCTGCAGTTCCGATCAAAGCGAAAGCTCCGGCCAAGACCAAGAAGGCTGCGGACACCAAAAAGGCCGCAGCGTCGGAGACACCCAAGGAAACGCCGGCCGCTGCCGTCATTGCTGCGACTGCACCACGCAAGCGGGGCCGACCGCGCAAGAACCCGCTCTGAGGTCTCGCGCTTCCGACGCATGAAAAAGCCGCCCCAGCTGCAGAGCCGGGGCGGCTTTTATCGTACTCGGGGCTATGTCGAGCGTCAGCCCGGCAGTTGCACCAGACCGGCCGTTCCGTCTTCCCGGCCGAAGCCGAGCTGCTTGCCATCACGCGAGAAGGCGATGGCGGAAACCGGCGCCTCTTCATCCGTCCGCCCGGCGACAAGGATTTCCTGGTCGTTGTCCGTGCGGTAGAGGAGCACCGCGCCGTCGGCAAAACCTGCGGCGATCACCCCCTGCTTCGGGTGCGCGGCAACGGCCGTGCAGACCGCGCCAAGGCCGAAACGCTGCAGGCCGGACTTGCCCATGGGTCCGTTCTTGTCGGTGAACGGCCAGAGGATGACCGCCTCGGCACCAGAGGTGGCAAGGTACTTGCCCTTGTCTACCCACGCGACGGATTTGGTCTTGGACGGATAACCGCCCATGCGCATGTCAGCGAGATCGGCGATGCGCCAGCCGTGCAGGCTGTTCTCCTGCATGGCCGTCATCACGAACTTGCCGTCCGGGCTCCAGGTGACGAGCGTGTGCGCGCCCTTCCAGCCCAGCACCAGCGGCTTCTGCGCGTCCGAATTTACCCACCAGAGCGAGACGCCGTTGTAGTGCGCGCAGGCCAGCCGCTTGCCCTTGGGATCAAACGCCAGAGACTGCACGGTATTATCGTGCTGGATGGTGCGGAACACGCCCTTGAGCGGCCGCGCCACATGCACGGTCTTGCCGGTGGCAAAGGCAATGCCCGCACCGTCGCTGGCCGTGATCTTCTCGATCCACTTGCCCGGCAACTCGGCAATGTCCTGCACCGTACCGTCAGCCTTGGTGAGCTTGACGCAGCCGTCGTCACCGCCGGTCACGATGCCGCCATCATAGGCGGCAGCGCACAGGATGCCTCCGTCGTGCACCTGACGTGCCTCTGCACCGCCGAACGAGATCTGCCCCTCGGTGGTGACGAAGGCCAGGCCTTCGCGCACCGGCACCACTGCTTCAATGAAGGCATCAAAATCGAGCGCCTGCCCGTTATCATCCATCAGCGGCATCGGATTACGCCACGCACGCCTGGAACTGTTCGTTCAGGTCCTTCGGATCAAGGTTGCGCCCGATCAGCACGAGGCGCGACACCCGCGCTTCGTTCTCGCCCCATGGCTTCTGCAGGTCGCCATCGAGGATCATGTGCACGCCCTGCACCACAAAGCGCTGGTCCTCGCCCTCGAACGCCAGAATGCCCTTGAGGCGGAGAATGTCAGGCCCCTTCTCCTGCGTCAGATCGCCGATCCAGCGGGTGAACAGGTCGCCGATCAGCGGCTTGTCGGACCGCAGAGAAACGCTGGTCACGCCCTTGTCATGGATGACGTTGGGCGCGGCATGCTCTTCGTGATGGTGGTGATCGTGGTCATGGCCGCAGTGCTCGTCGCACTCATGGTCATGATGGTGATGGTGATGATCGTGGTCGTGATGGTGATGATCGTCCTCGGCGAGGAAGCCGGGGTTCGCTTCCAGAATACGCTCCAGATCGAACGCGCCGCGGTCGAGCAGCAGGTTCACGTCGATCTGCGCCTTCTCGGTGTAATGAATGACCGCGTACGGGTTGATCCGCTTCACGGCGGCTTCAACCTGTTTCAGCTCTTCCGGCGTCACCAGATCGATCTTGTTGATGAGGATGATGTCGGCAAAGCCGATCTGCTCCTGTGCCTCCTGCGAATCCGCCAGGCGCAGCAGCAGGTGCTTGGCATCGACCACGGTGATGACGGCATCCAGCTGGGTCTTTGCTCGCACGTCCTCGTCAACGAAGAAGGTCTGGGCAACCGGGGCCGGATCGGCAAGGCCGGTGGTCTCGACGATGATGCCGTCGAACCGGCCGGGGCGCTTCAGCAGCGTGGAGATGATGCGGATGAGATCGCCGCGCACGGTGCAGCAGATGCACCCGTTGTTCATCTCGAACACTTCCTCGTCCGTATCCACCACCAGATCGTTATCGATGCCGATTTCGCCGAACTCATTGACGATAACGGCATATTTCTTGCCGTGCGGCTCGGTGAGGATGCGGTTGAGAAGCGTCGTCTTTCCGGCTCCCAGATAGCCGGTCAGCACGGTAACGGGGATCTGCGACATGGGTCTGTACACCTTATGCTTCGTGTCTTTGCAGGGTAATTGGCAACAGCAGGCCCGTTCGTCCAGAGGGTGTGTGCGCTTTGACGCACTGGCATCGCTTCGCCGAGCCCCCATGTTAATCAGAAAGTATTGCCATTTCCTCGGCGTCCCGAAGGAACTACCCTCCCGTTTTCGTATGACGAGTGGGCGCGGAGAGGCAGGCTCGCAACCCTCGAGATTTCGGACCGGCAACGAATAGCGTCTGCCAATATACGGAAACAATTGAGAAAAATTCCATGGTTTCTCGCCCCACGTTCTCCCGCAAACGTCTCGCTTACACGGGCCTCATCGTGGCCTCTCTCGCCATCGGCGCGGCCTGGTGGGCCTTCAGTAAGCCCTCCGGCCCTTCGTTCCAGACTGTGGTGGCAGAACGCGGCGATATCGTCACCAGCATCACCGCCTCCGGCAGCTTGCAGGCGGTCGGTACCGTCGAGGTCGGTTCGGAGGTCTCCGGTCTCATCAACGAGCTCCATGCCGACTTCAACACGCCGGTGAAGAAGGACCAAGTGCTGGCCCGCATCGACCCCAGCACCTTCGAGGCCAAGGTGCTGCAGGGTGAGGCCCAGCTCGCCATTGCGCAGGCGCAGCTGGATCAGGCCAGGGCCGAATTGCGCGAGGCCGAGCGCGATTACGAGACCAAGCGCAAGCTCTCCACCAGCGGCTGGTACTCAGCCCGTGGCACGGAAACCGCCGAGGCCACGCTGTCCAAGGCCCGTGCCTCGGTGAAGCTGTCAGAGGCCAACCTGTTGCAGGCCCGCGCCAATCTCAATCAGGCCCGCATCGACCTGTCTCGCACATACATTCGCGCGCCGGTGGACGGTATCGTCATCAGCCGCTCCATCAACATCGGCCAGACTGTGGCGGCCAGCTTCCAGACGCCCACCCTCTTCACCATTGCCGAGGACCTGTCGGAGATGCAGGTGGAAGCGGCCGTGGACGAGGCCGATATCGGTTCGGTTGCGCCCGGACAGCGCGCCGAATTCACCGTGGACGCCTACCCGGACCGCACCTTCGAGGGTGAAGTCAAGGAAGTGCGCCTTGCCAGCGGCGACACGGATGCGGAGCAGGCCACCACGAACACGGGCGTCGTCACCTACACCGTCATCATCACCGCCCCCAACAAGGAAGGCAAGCTGCTGCCCAACATGACCGCCAACGCCACCATCTTCCTGGGCGAAGTGCGAGACGTTCTGAAGCTGCCGGTCATGGCCCTGAGCTACAAGCCGGCAGCCATCGCGGCGCAGGAAGCGCGCAACATGCCTCCGGGCGGTGGTTTCGGCCCTCCGGGTGCAGGCGGCCGTCGCCCGGCAGGCGGCGGGGCAAAGGCCGCCCCCCCTGCTCCACCACCAGGCATGGAGAACGTTCCCAAGGGCCAGCGCGGCACGGTGTGGGTGATCGGCCAGAACGGCCAACCCGCAGCCAAACCGGTGGCTATCGGTGTCCGCACCGATGAGGAAGTATCGGTCGTCGGCGGCCCTTTGAAGGAGGGCGACAAGGTCATCATCGGCGAAAGTGCCGCGTCATGACGGCCGCGCCTCAGGCCAAACCCAACGAGGCCGATGCCATCATCGTTTGCGAGAACCTTTCCAAACGGTTCCGCATGGGTGACGAGACGGTCAATGCCCTGCAAGGCGTGTCGCTGACCATCCGGCGCGGCGAGTTCGTCTCGATCATGGGGCCGAGCGGGTCGGGCAAGTCCACGCTCATGAACCTGATCGGCGCGCTCGATACCCCCTCGGACGGCTCCATCGCCATTGGCGACACCGTCCTCCGGCAGGCAAGCCAGGCTCAGCTGGCCGAGCTGCGCGGGCGCACCATCGGCTTCGTGTTCCAGCAGTTCCACCTGCTGCCGCGCATGACGGCGGCGCAGAATGTCGCCATGCCACTGATCTACCGACGCGATCCGGTAACGGATGGCGAAGAGCGCGCCCGCCGCTGCCTTGAGCGTGTGCAGCTGGCCAACCGCATGAACCATCTGCCGTCCGAAATGTCCGGCGGCCAGCAGCAACGCGTGGCGATTGCCCGGGCGCTGGTGAACGATCCGCTGCTTCTGCTGGCTGACGAGCCCACCGGCGCGCTCGACAGCCGCACCGGCGCAGAGATTATCACCCTCTTTCAGGACCTGAACGCGGCCGGGCTGACGGTCGTTCTTGTCACGCACGACGAGCGCGTGGCCCACGCCGGCACCCGCATCATCCGCATGCGCGACGGCAAGGTGGAATCCGATACCCAGAACACCGATATCTGGCGGCCGAACCCGGCTGCCTGAGGACAGAGCAGATGCGACTGATCCCTTCCCTCCAGCTGGCCTTCGCGTCCCTCAAGGCGCACAAGATGCGCAGCGCGCTGACCATGCTCGGTATCATCATCGGCGTGGCGTCGGTCATCACCATGGTCTCCATCGGTCAGGGCGCGCGAGACAAGATCGACAGCGAAATCCGCGCCATGGGCACCAACCTGATGATGATCTTCCCGTCAGGCGGACGCGGCCCGGTGCGTAGCGCCGACAGCGCCACGCCCCTGCTGGACAGGGATGCCGAGGCCATCAAGAAGCGCATCTCCGGCGTGGTGGCCGCCGCGCCCGTGCGCTTCGGTTCGGGACAGATCGTCACCAGCGGCAAGAACTGGGAATCCCAGCTTTACGGCACGAACAATGATTATCTGATCGCCCGCAATTGGGTGGTGGCTGATGGCCGCCAGTTCCAGCCATTGGAAGAGCGCAGCGCCGCCAAGGTGGTGCTGATCGGCGAGTCCGTGCGCAAGGAATTGTTCCCCAACGGCGGTGCAATCGGCTCCACCATCCGCGTCAATCGCACGCCGATGCAGGTGATTGGCGTGTTGGCCTCAAAGGGCAGCGGCAGCGGCCAGCAGGACGAGGACAATGTGCTCATCGTGCCGCTGAAGACCGCCCAGTCCCGCCTGATGGGCAGCGGCGACCGCATCGCCGGGGAAGTGCATGCCATTTTCCTGAAGACCTCTTCGCAGGACATCATGGCCAGCGTGCAGGGTCAGGTTGAAGACCTGATGCGTGAACGCAAGCGCACGCCGGAAAGCGCCGACTCTCCGGTGCGCATCGGCAACCTCACTGAAATGATGGCGCTGCGCACCGCCACCACCCGCACCATGACCGCGCTGCTGGGTGCGATCGCCTCCGTTGCGCTCGTGGTCGGCGGCATTGGCATCATGAACATCATGCTCGTATCCGTGACCGAGCGCACGCGCGAGATCGGCCTGCGCATGGCCGTCGGCGCGCGTCCGGAAGATATCATGAGCCAGTTCCTCACCGAAAGCGCCCTGCTCTCGCTGGTAGGCGGCCTTATCGGCGTCGTGCTCTCGCTGCTGCTTGTCGTCGCCATCAGCATGACCGGCGCGTTCGATATCAGCCTCAACCTGCAAATCGTGGCAGTGAGCCTGTTCTTCGCGGGCCTCGTCGGTATCGTGTTCGGCTACTACCCAGCCCGCAAGGCGGCCCGCCTGAACCCGATCGAGGCCCTGCGGTACGACTGAGGAAAACGGCTCCGCCTGCCTTCTTGCAAGGTACCCGGTAAAAGAACCTTACGCCTCGCCCGGCACGCTGGCCTGTGCCCAGGCCCGGAAGAAGCCGTCTATGGTTTCCTTCGGGATGTTGCGGGTGATGAACACGAGGCGCGTACGGTGGTCATCGTCCGGCCAGGCGTCGAGGTACACCGGGTCATGCAGGATGTGCTGGACCCCGTGGATCACCACGGGCCGCGTGGGATCTTCCGCCAGCTTGACGATGCCCTTGACGCGCAGCAGGTCCTCGCCCTGGTTGGCCGTGAGCAGCTGCATGGCCATGGCGAAGGCCATGCGACTGATCGGCTGGTCGATCACCAGTGAAAAAGAGCGAATGTCTTCCGAGTGGCGCGTCACGTCGTGATGGTGATGGTCGTGGTGATGATGCTGCTCATGATCATGATGATGCGCGTGCTGCACCTCGACCGCTTCAGCCGCCAGCCATGCGCGCACGTTCGCGGGCTTCATGTCCGGCCGGAAGGTGACTGTATCGTCAACGATGGAGCGCAGGTCGAAGTCTGCCGCACCGGCGTCGGCAATCACAGCGCCGGGGTTCACCGAGCGCAGCCGCTCGAACACCGCATCAGCCTCGCCCGCCTTCAGGAGGTCGGTCTTGCTGACAAGCAGCCGGTCAGCGACGGCCGCCTGCTTCAGGGCTTCCGGCTGTTTGTCCAGCGTTGAAGGGCCGTTGACGGCATCCACCACCGTCACCACCTGCGCCAGCCGATAGCGACGGGCAAGACGCGGATCGAGCAGCAGCGTGTGGATGACGGGCGCAGGATCAGCCAAGCCGGTCGTCTCGATGACGAGGCGGGAGAACAGCGGGATCTCTCCCCGCTCCGACCGCTCCATCAGCATCACCAGCGTGCGCCGCACGTCCCCCCGCACCGTGCAGCACAGGCAGCCGGATGTCATTTCGATGATCGCCTCCGGCGCGGCTTCGACCAGCATGTGGTCCAGCCCCACCTCGCCGAATTCATTGATGACGACAGCAGTGTCCGAAAAACGCGGATCCGCCAGCAGCCGCTTCAGCAGCGTGGTTTTTCCGGCACCGAGAAAGCCGGTGAGAATGGTAACGGGGATTGTGCTCATGGCCATGATATAAAATCACATCTCCCAAAAAGGAAAGTGATTGTTTGCAGCGCATGGGCATCGATTTCGATGCGTGTTTTCCAGGTGCGCCCACAAGTTCGGCCAGGCTGGTCCGTACTTCTTTGGACATACTGACGTCGTTAACAAATTCTAAAACAGTTACGTACAAATTTGCGCCTGCTTGGATCAGCGAATCCAGACTAAATGTGGCTAAGGTGCTTATGTTTAAAGGCTTTCTTCTCAACCTGCGCATTCGCTCGAAGCTGGGCGTCATGGTGGGCGTGCTCGGTGTCACGGCCCTCGCTATTGCCTTGATCGGTGCCAATGCCCTTCAAGTTTACCGCGAACACGTCACTGCGATCGAAAATGCCGCCGAACGTGCCATTTATGGCGAAAAGCTCAACGGCCTGATCAACGCCGTGGTGATGGACTCGCGCGGCGTTTACATGTCCACCGAGCCGGAGGACGTGGAGGTGTTCGCGAACAGCTTGGAGGCTGGCGTCGGCCGCTTCACGCAGATGCTGGATGCCTGGAGCAAGATGATCCCCGACGAGCAGCGCGCAGAGTTTGCGCAACTCGAAAGCGAGGGAAGGAAGTTCGCCCAGTACCGTATCGAAATGGCGCAGGTTGCCCGGGAACAAGGTGGCGCAGCCGCTCGGTTGCTCGGTGACAATGACGAGAACCGTGCATCCCGTCAGGCCCTGAGCGCGCATGTGCGTTCCTTTGCGCAGTTGATGGCGAAGGATATCGACAAGACGCACGCTGAACTGCAAGCCTTCCACGACGAAGCCCTGCGCCTGATGCTCATCGTCGCCATCGGCGGCGTCGGCTTTGCCGTGATCGTTTCCCTGACCCTTGGCCAGATGCTGATCGGCCGTCCGCTGGTCAAGCTGGCCGATGCAGTGAACACCCTCACCAACGGCAACCACAACGTCGTGATCGAAGGCAGCAACCGCCGCGACGAGGTGGGCGATATTGCCCGTGCACTTGAAATTTTCCGCGAACAATCCCAGCGCAATGCCGAGCTTCAGTCGCAGGTAGAAACCGAGCGGCACGAGGCCCAGACTCTGCTGGAACAGCGCATCAGTGAAGTGAATGCCGAAAACCTCAAGCTGATGGATGAGGCCGAGGCGGAACGCCGCGCGGCGGACGAACGCCAGCGCGCTGCCCTGCTGCAGATGGCATCCGATCTTGAGGCATCTGTGGCCGGCATTGCCGAGCGCCTGACCGAAGCCGCCGGTGATCTGGAAAACTCGGCCACTCGCATGGCTGAATCCTCAACCCATTCGAGCCAGCAGGCGGAAACCGCCACCCGCGCCACCGAAAATGCGCGCAATGGCGTCAATGCGGTTGCGGCTGCAACAGAGGAGCTGACCAGCTCCATTTCGGAAATCACCAGCCGCATCAGCGAAACATCTAACATGGCCATCAAGGCGAAAGCCCAGGCTGACCATGCCACCACGCAGGTTCAGCATCTGGCGGAAGCGGGCCAGCGCATTGGCGAAGTGGTCACGCTCATCAACCAGATCGCCGATCAGACCAACCTGCTGGCGCTGAACGCCACCATCGAAGCCGCGCGCGCAGGCGAAGCCGGCCGCGGGTTTGCCGTCGTCGCGGCCGAGGTGAAGACCCTGGCCAACCAGACCGCGCAGGCAACCGATGAAATCACGGCACAGATCAGCGCCATTCAGGCTGCAACCGACAGCACCGTGATGGTCATCAACGACATCGGCACCATCGTGAACACGGTGAGCGAGATGTCCGCAACCGTGGCCTCCGCCGTCGAGCAGCAGAGCGCCGCAACGCAGGAGATCAGCCGCACGGTGCAGGACGTGGCCAACGGCACCGTTCAGGTGGTTGGCAACATCACGGCCGTTCAGACGGCGGTGGCCGAAAACGCAACCGACGCACAGCAGATGCTGGACGCCTCACGCGGCGTCTCGAACGAGGCGCAGGTGCTGCGTCAGCAGATCCAGCACTTCCTGAGTGCCCTGCGGGCAGCATAATCAGCCGAACGGGCAAAACAAAGGGGTCGGATGCAGCCTGCATCCGACCCCTTGGCTTATCCAGCTGACCTGTTCAGGCGCGCACACGGGCAGCACACCTGAACTGGATCAGGTCAGCGGATCATTAACTCGCCACGCGCCATGAACCGTCTTCCTGACGGCAGGCGGTGCCAACGGCCTGTTCCGGCTTGCCGCCGATAACAACCGTATGAGTGTATTCACGGCAAGTCTGGCCGCGGTCGCTCTGGTAGGCCGGAGCCGGCTCAACCCAGCCCCTGTGGCCGCTGTCAGGGTTCTGCCATTCGGTACGCGTACCCGAACGGCCATATTCCAGAGCCTGATACTGAGCGCGCTCTGCCTCCAGACGGTCGGCCTTGTCGAGCCCGCGACCGATTTGATTGCCGAGGAAGCCGCCGATCAGCGTACCGGCCGCAATGGCGACCACACCGCCCGAGCCCGAGCTGTCGATGGCCGACCCGGCCCAGGCACCAAGTCCTGCACCTGCCAGCGTACCAACGCCTTCCTTGGTTCCGTAATCCTGACAGGCCGCCAGAGGAAGGGCCAGAGCCAGCAAAGGCACCATGGCCCAACGCGAAGACCCCCGAAACTGCATACAAAGTCTCCATGATCGCATAACGCGGAAATAGGTTACTGCCGCCACGTTAGGCCAAAGCGACTGAACTGCGGCTGAACATGTTGCCACCTGCCAGTATCCGGGCGTAAATCCTCTACACCTTGGCGCTTTCGGCCCGGGGCAGCACCAGAACGACGGCAAGACCGCCCAGTTCTTCCGACTGTTCAAGCCAAACCTTGCCGCCCATGATGTCAGCAATGTCGCGTACGATGGCCAGGCCAATGCCTGTGCCCTTGGAGCTTTGATCCAGCCGCACGCCGCGTTCGAACAGCAGGCTCCACTTTTCCACCGGAATGCCCGGCCCGTCGTCCTCGATGACGATGCGCAGGTAGGCACGGTTGCCGCCATTCTGATCCTTGCGCACCGTAACGCGGGCGCGGCCCCGCCCGTACTTGGCAGCATTGTCCAGAAGGTTGCCGATCATCTCTTCCAGGTCTTGCCGCTCGCCGCGAAATTCCAGCGAGGAGTCGCCCTCGATCTCGACCGAGAATTCCTTCTCCACGTAAATCCGCTCAAGCGCCCGCTTGAGGCTGAGAACGGACGGCCAGACTGGCGTGCGGGCACGGATGTCGGCGCGGCGGCCAAGCACGCGGGCGCGGGCCAGATGATGGTCCACGTGGCGGCGCATCAGGGCCACCTGTCCCAGCACCGTCTCCCGCAAAGCCGGGCTGGTGTCGTCCTGCGCCTCGTTCATCAACACGCTCATCGGCGTCTTCAGAGCATGGGCCAGATTGCCGGCATGAGTGCGTGCATGTTCCGCCTGCGCCTCGGTATATTCCAGCAGCGCATTCATCTCATCGACCAGCGGCAGAATTTCCGGCGGAAACTTGGCACTGTCGATGCGGGTAGCCGAGCCGGAGCGGATCTGCGACAGCGCCTTGCGCACCTGCCGCAACGGACTGAGGCCGTAGGTGGCAAGCAACGCGCCCATGGTGAGCAGGCCAAGCGCCAAAATGGAAAGCGACCAGATCAGCACCCGCCGGTAGTCGGCAATCTGCTGATGAAGTTCATTGACGCGGATGGCAACGGCGAAGCGGAATACGGTGTCGGAGCCCGGCAGCATCGCATCGCGCTCGGCAATCCGCAGTTCCTCATCGCCAAAGGCGCGAATGGTGCGGATCGCCCCCTCCTGCGCCGGAACCTTGGGGTCATAGGGCAGCGCACGATCCCAAAGCGAGCGGGAGCGGAACGGCGCCTTGCCCGGCGCGCTCACCTGCCAGTACAGGCCCGAATAGGGTTCGAAGAAGCGCTGATCCCCCAGCGGCCGGGTGCTGCGCACCTCGCCCGTCGGGTCGATTTCCGCCGCCGCGATGGAGGAGCGCAGGAACTGGCGCAGCTGGGTGTCGAACCCTTGTGTCAGGTTGTCCGCCAGCAGCCGGTCAAGCGCGAAGCCGCCCGCCATGAGCATGGGGATGATCCATGCCGCCGCCATGAGCACCAGACGCCGCGACAGCGAACCGGGCTGAAACAGGAGGAAGTGCAGCTGATGCTGTTCTCTGTTCAATCGCCGCCGCCCGTTCAGCCCGCTTCGGGCTCTTCAAGGCAGTAGCCAAGGCCCCGGACGGTCCGGATCAGATCAACGCCCAGCTTCTTGCGGATGCGGGTGACGAACACCTCAATCGTATTGGAATCCCGATCGAAGTCCTGATCGTAGATATGCTCGGTCAGCTCGGTCCGAGAGATGACCTTGCCCTTGTGATGCACCAGATAGGCCAGCAGCTTGTATTCCTGCGCCGTCAGGCGCACCGCCTCGCCCTTCACCGTCACGCGGCTGGAGCGGGTGTCCAGCACCATCGGCCCCACCTCGATTTCGGAGGAAGCATGGCCGCTGGTGCGGCGGATGAGCGCGCGCAGGCGGGCCAGAAGCTCTTCGATCTGGAACGGCTTGGCGAGGTAGTCGTCCGCGCCCGCATCAAGCCCGGCCACCTTGTCGGACCAGGAATCGCGCGCGGTCAGCACCAGCACCGGCATGCCGTGACCTTCGCGCCGCCACGCTTCCAGCACCTTCAGGCCGTCCATCTTGGGCAGGCCAAGATCGAGAATGATGGCGTCATAGGATTCGGTGGAACCGAGGAAATGACCATCCTCGCCGTCGCTGGCAGTATCAACGGCATAGCCGCCCGCTTCCAGAGCGGCCTTGAGCTGGCGCTGCAACGTCGGCTCGTCTTCCACCACCAGAATGCGCATGTCTGTCTTTACCCCCTGCCTAACCGGCGCTTACTTGCCGTGAATCCCGAGAATACGCCCATTCTGCGCATTCACGTCCACCCGGACAATAGCACCGTTTGGCTGGCGATAGGTCAGACGGTAGACGTATCCACCGTCTTGCAGCATCCCGTCGTCGATTTCCACGCCCATGTACTCGCCTTTCACCCGGCGAGAGACTATGGACTTGATCTGGTCGAGGGACAGCATCCGGCCGGAGTTTACGCCCCGATAGGCGGCATCCTGTTCTGCGGAACGCACCAGCACCCGCCCGCCATAAGGCGCGGGCGAGTAAGCCGTCAGCAGAACGGCAGACCCGATAGCAAGGAAGGGAAGAAATCGACCGTATGTCATGTCTGAGAAAACTACCCTTGCACCCGTGAACCGGCCATGAACATATCCACGTCCCGTTGGTGACCCCGTCGTATAGTCGCTACTAACAGGTTTACAATATGTCTGCCCCCATTCTCTCTCTTGAACAAATCGGAATCCAACGCGGCGAAGGGTGGCTGTTTCGGTCGCTGGACCTGTTCATCGGCGAAAAGGACCGCCTTGCCCTGGTGGGCCGCAACGGTGCGGGCAAATCCACCCTGCTTAGCGTGATCGCAGGCAGTCTGGAGCTGGACGAAGGCCGCCGCGTTGTACGTCCCCGCGCCCGCGTCGTTCTGCTGGAGCAAGACCCGCCGGTGGAAAAGTTTGCCACCCTGCGCGAATTTGCTCTGAGCCAGGGCGACCAGCCCATGCCGCCAGAGCCGCACGAAGTTGCAAAGGTGGCGGAGGAACTGGGCGTCGATCTCGACCGGCCGGCCGCAACGGCTTCGGGCGGTGAGAAGCGCCGCGCCGCCATCGCCCGCGCGCTCGCGCTCGATCCTGACGTGCTGCTGCTGGACGAGCCGACCAACCACCTCGACCTTGCCGCCATCGCGTGGCTGGAAGGTCGCCTGCGCCAGTTCACCGGCGCGTTCGTCGTCATCAGCCACGACCGCATGTTCCTCTCCCGCCTCACCCGCTCCACCATCTGGCTGGACCGGGGCACGGTGCGCCGCGCCGAAGTCGGCTTCGGCGGATTCGAGGCCTGGCAGGAAAAGGCGGAGGAAGAGGAAGCCCGCGTCGCCGAGCGGCTGGATGCCAAGCTGAAGCTGGAGTTACACTGGCTGCAACGCGGTGTGACCGCACGACGCAAGCGCAACATGGGCCGCCTGCGCAAGCTGCAGGACATGCGCGCCCAGCGCCGTGCCATGACCGGGCCGCAGGGCGTCGCCAACCTTGCGCTGAACGAATCAGAGCAAAAGTCGAAGACCGTCATCGACGCCGAGAACGTGTCCATCACCTTTGGTGAGCGCACGATTTTCAAAAACTTCAACATCAAGATTCAGAAGGGCGACCGCATCGGCATCGTCGGCCCCAACGGCGCTGGCAAGACGACACTGCTGAAACTGCTGACGGGCGAGCTGCAGCCCGATGAAGGCTCCGTCCGCATCGCCAAGACGCTGGATCGCGTCATCGTCGATCAGGCGCGCAGGCTACTGGAGCCGGGCAAATCCGTGCGCGACATTCTGGCGGACGGTGGCGACTGGATCGAGGTAAACGGCAGCAAGAAGCACGTCTCCGGCTACCTGAAGGAGTTCCTTTTCGACCCCAGCCTTCTGGATGCGAAGATCGAAACCCTGTCGGGCGGCGAGCAGTCCCGCATTCTGCTGGCGCGCGAATTCGCCCGTCCCTCCAACCTGCTGGTGCTCGACGAGCCGACCAACGATCTCGATCTCGAGACGCTCGACCTGCTGCAGGAAATCATTTCCGAGTATCAGGGCACGGTGCTGCTGGTCAGCCACGACCGCGACTTCCTCGACCGCACGGTCACCATGGTCATCGGTCTGGACGGCACCAGCAAGGTGGATGTGGTCGTCGGCGGCTATTCAGATTGGGAAGCCAAGCGGCAGCCCTCCAACGTGCGCTCCATCAGCGAGGCGAAAAAGTCCGCGCCCCCTGCCCCGGCAGCGCCTAAGAAGCAGACCAAGCTGTCTTACAAGGACCAGCGCGAGCTGGATAACCTGCCGGCCGAGATCGAACAGCTGGGCACGAAAATTCAGGAACTGGAGGCGAAGCTGGCGGATCCCGAACTCTACACCAAGAGCCCGGACAAGTTCGCCAAGTTCTCTGCCGAACTGGAAGCCACCCGCGACAAGCTCGCTGAACGCGAGGAACGCTGGCTGGAACTGGAAGAGATGGTGGAAAATCTGGGTAGCTGAGCTGCACCTTCACCACGGCACATATTTTACCCGGGTATAATTGACACGCAGATTTTATCCGGGTAAAACCCTTTGCGTCTTGCAAAGGAACCCTGCGCCATGATCGAAGCGCTCTTGAACAGCTACTCCGCCTTTAACGGCCACCAGCGTCTCGCCACCGGCACCCTTCGGGACGTGGCAATCGCCACCAAGGACACGCTGGACCGCGAGCCCAACGCCTCGTTCCTTATTTTTCATGATGCGACCGGCCGTCAGGCGGAAGTGGACCTGCGTGGCACGCTCGACGACGTGCTTGCCCGCCTTTCCGCCGATGCTCCGGTCGCGACTGCTCCCAAGCCGGAGGAAGAGGCACCGCGTGGTCCTGGCCGCCCCAAGCTCGGTGTGGTTGCACGCGAGGTCACGCTGCTGCCGCGCCAATGGGAGTGGCTGAACAGCCAGCCGGGCGGCGCCTCCGTCGCACTGCGCAAACTGGTGGATGAAGCGCGTCGCAAGAACGAAGCGAAAGATCGGCAGCGCGTTCTTCAGGAAACCGTCGATCGCATCCTGCTCGTGTTGGCGGGCGACCTGCCGAAATACGAAGACGCCCTGCGCGCCTTCTACGCCAAGGACCAGATGCGTTTTGAAACCGCCATTGCAAATTGGCCGAAGGACGTGCGCGATCATGTCTCGCGCATCATCGAGGCAGGCAATCCGGACTACTGGGTGCAGTAATTTTTCGCAGGGGGCTTTGCCCCCCTACGAACGCAAGATCGGCAGGAAAAAATCCTACCGCACGAACAGCCAGGTGTTGTCGTCTGACAGGTGCGGATCGAAGCGGTAGTTGTCTTCCGCGAATTCCTTCAGCGCTTCGGGACGATCGATACGATTTTCGCACAGGTAGCGCGCCATCATCCCCCGCGCCTTCTTGGCGGAGAAGGAAATCACCTTCAGCTGGTTGCCGCGCCGCTCCTTGAACAGCGGCGTGATCACCGGGGCATTCAGCTTTTTCGGCTGCACCGCGCCGAAATACTCCTGACTGGCCAAGTTGATGATCGCCGCGTTCTCCTGCGCTGCCAGTTGCTCGTTGAGCAGGCTGGTGATCGTCTCACCCCAGTAGCCGTACAGCGTCTTGGCCTGCGGCGTGCGGAACGACACGCCCATTTCCAGCCGATATGCCTGCATCAGATCAAGCGGGCGCAGCACGCCATAAAGACCGGAGAGAATCCGCACGTGGTCCTGCGCGAATGCCACCGCATCCGCACTCAGCGTCTTCACGTCAAAGCCGGTGTAAACATCGCCATTGAAGGCAAAGAGTGCGGGCCGGGCATTTTCACTTGTGAACGGAGTCGTGAAATTCTGGAAGCGAGCCACGTTCAGTTCGGCCAGCGCATCGGAAATGCCCATCAGGTCCTTCAGATCCTGAGCGGAAAGCTTGCGCGCATGCTCCACCAGCTCCTTCGAGCGCTCCAGCAATTGCGGCTGGGTCGGCTCCAGCGGCGGCAGCGGCGTCTCGAAATCGAGGGACTTGGCGGGGGAAAGCAGCGTCAGCATCTGGCAGGTTCCGCTTCATGCAACCGGAATCAAAACTCCGCCAGCTTGTAGAGCGAGCCTCGACACTAAATCAACTTTTGCGAAAAACTTAACCGTTGTGCGTGGCGATCCAGTCTTTCACCGCCGGGGTCACACGTTCGCGCCAGGCGCGGCCGTTGAAGATGCCGAAGTGGCCCACGCCCTCGACCAACAGGTATTTCTTCTTCGCCTCTGTGAGACCACTGGCCAGTGTCAGCGCTGCCTTTGTCTGGCCGATCCCGGAGATATCGTCCTTCTCACCCTCCACCGCCATCAGCGCAGTGTCGGTGATTTTGGAAGGCGTGACGGCCTGCTTGCCGCGATAGAGCATCTCACCCTTCGGCAGCGCATGGGTCTGGAACACGGTCTCCACCGTTTGCAGATAGAATTCCGCCGTCATGTCCGCAACCGAGCGGTACTCCTCGTAGAACTTCTTTTTCGCCTCGGCGCTTTCGCCGTCGCCTTCCACCAGATGATTGAACATCTCCCAGTGGCTCATCAAATGGTCGCCAAGGTTCATGGACATGAAACCGGCCAGCTGCAGAAAGCCCGGATAGACCCGCCTGCCCGCACCCCGATGCGGCGCAGGAACGGTGGCGACCACATTCTGCTCGAACCATGGCAGCGGCCGGTTCTGCGCAAGCTGGTTCACCGCCGTCGGGTTCTGGCGGGTATCGATCGGCCCGCCCATCATGATCAGGCTGCGCGGCGTTGCCGGGTGCTCGCAACTCGCCATCAGGGACACCGCCGCCATGGCTGGCACGGAGGGCTGGCACACCGCAATGACGTGCGCCCCCTCACCGATCTCACTCAGAAAGTAAATCAGATAATCGATGTAATCGTCGAGATCGAACCGGCCGTCGGACTGCGGAACCAGCTTCGCATCCCGCCAGTCGGTGATGTACACGTCATGGTCCGGCAGCATCTCGCGCACCGTACCCCGCAAGAGCGTGGCAAAGTGGCCGGACATGGGCGCGACGATCAGCAGTTTCGGGTCCTGCCGGTCAGTATCGCGGCGAAAGCGCTTCAGCTGGCCGAACGGCAGGCGCTTTACAATCTCCTCGTGCACCGCCACCGGCTTGCCATAGATGATGGTCTCGTCCAGACCGAACTTCGGCTTGCCATAGGGCTTGGTGGTATGCGCGAAAACGTCCAGCGCCGCGGCAACCATGTTGCCCGCGTTGGTATAGGCCAGCGGATTGAGTGGGTTCAGCCACAGGGACGAACCAGCGCTGGCAAAGGCGCTAGCCTGCGCCATTGCCTTCTTCTGAAGCTCGTACAGTTCATACAGCATCAGGCGGCCATCCTGTCCCTTCCCCTTACTGGCTGCTTATAAGTGCATTCTTTTTGCGGTGCAGCATAAATTTTACACTGTAGTCTCGAGCCCCCTTCCCGCGCCGCAAACTTGAAAACTGATTCAACTTGCAATTTCGCGGTTGGCGACGGCAAAAAGAGCAGGCAGCCGCCGTACCGGAGCCTTGCCTGCGAGCCGCGCTGCTTCAGTATTGTACTATCCCGGGGAGGAGAAAACGGGCCATGCGCAACGCGGCACAACTGATGTTAACCGACTCGATCAAGGGGAAAACCGCCGCGGTCACGGGCAGCACCAGCGGCATTGGCCTTGCTGTTGCGGAAGCGCTGGCCAGCGCCGGGTGCAACGTGGCGCTCAGCGGCCTTGGGGACGCTGCGGCCAACGAGGCCCTGCGCGCCCGGCTGGAGCGCGACCATGGCGTGAAGGTCACGCTCAACAGCGGGGACCTTAGCAAGACCGCCGAGGTGAAGGCGTACATTGAGGACGCCACCGCTGTCTTCGGCGGCATAGACATTCTAGTGAACAACGCGGGCGTGCAGTTTGTCTCCCCGGTCGACGAATTTCCTGACGACAAGTGGGACCTCATCATTGCCCTTAACCTCTCCTCCGCCTTTCACGCCATCAAGGCAGCGCTGCCCGGCATGAAGGAGAGAGGCTGGGGCCGGATCGTCAACATCGCCTCGGCGCACGGGCTCGTCGCTTCTCCGTTCAAGTCGGCCTACGTTACGGCCAAGCACGGCATCATCGGGCTGACCAAGACGGTGGCGCTGGAGTGCGCTGAGAGCGGTATCACCTGTACCGCCATCTGCCCGGCCTATGTAAACACGCCGCTGGTCGCAGGACAGATCCGCGATCAGGCCAAGGTGCACAACATGTCGGAGGAGCAGGTCGTGCGCGAGGTCATCCTCGCCGCCCAGCCCAACAAGCGCTTCGTCGAGCCGGATGAAATTGCGGCAACGGTGCTCTTCCTATGCTCGCCCGCCGGCGCATCGATCACCGGCGTTCCCGTCTCTCTCGACGGCGGCTGGACGGCGCGCTAAGCCAGACGAACCCTGCGCAGCGGCCTTGGTCCTCCCCGCCATGGCCGCTGCGCCGCTGCAATCACCCGCTGGATCCGGCCGACAGCACCGCCGCATCACGTCTTCTCGGCGAAGGCTGCCTGATCATCTGGGTATCGGCCAAAAGTCTTCCCGTGCGCCGCCTGCTTCCTGGCAACCAGCCGCCGGGGCAGGCGTTCGCTTAGCTGCAGGCAGAGGACGGATTCGCGCCACCGCGAGGTTCAACATGCAGAAGCAGACGCATTTCAAGGGAACCGACTCCAGTGGAACCGGGGCACGTAGCACCCCCGTCCGTGTTGCCGTCATGATTCTGCTGACTACCGCTCTGCTGGCCGCCTGCCGGCAGCAGCCAACGCCTCAGCCCCTACCTGATCCTATGACGCCCGACACCCAGAAAACCCTTGCTGGAAGCGACATTCGGTAACGAAGCGTTGCGTTGACGCCACCCTTCGGGAATGACTTCACTCCGTCAGTTTACGCGGCTTGACCCGCTGCGCGTCATGGGCGAAGGGTGGGAAACGCTCACACTGCTCAACCCCGAATTTTCGCAGGGAGTTATGGCCGGTCAGTTCTTTTCAGCGGCCCGATATCTGACGCGCATGCCGGCCTCGGCACAGGAGATCCGGCCGCTGCCCGATGGCGCATCCGTCTGGTTCCCGGCTGTCGGGCTGGCTTTCGGCGTCGGCATCGGCCTAGTTGTTCGCGCCGCCGTCGTTATCGACATCTGGTTTGCCGCTCTTCTCGGCCTGATTACCTGGACCGTGCTGACTCGTGCGCGCCCGCTCGCCGGCCTCGCCGCCTATGCCAGTGAAACCGCCGCCCGGGCCGGCGCGGAGGAAGGCGAGCCGAAGCCTGCTGCCATCGGCCTGCACGTTGCGACCATTGCGGTCGCCCTGCTGCTCATCACCCAGCTTATCCTGCTCATGCTGCTCACCGTCCGCATGGACAACACCGAGTGGGTGACGCTTGCCCTGCTGCTTGGCTGGGCCCGGCTCGCACCGATGGTGTGGGTGAACACTGCCGCGCGCACGCGCGAGGGCGACGCTGCCCTGCTCTGGCCCGCCGATCGCTCCATGACCGCGCGCTGGGCGCTGGCCCTGTTCGTTGCCAGCCTGCTGTGGGATTACTCCCTGCTGGCGGCTCCGCTGGCCATCCTGTTGTGGCAGTTCTGGCTGCGCCGCAGCCGTGAAGGCTTTACCATTCCGGGTGTTCTGGCCGGCATCGCCGTGGTGGAAGGCGCAACCCTTGCCATGGTCATCGTGCGCGGCATGCTCTCGCCCTTCGGCATGGAATAAGGCCGGGGTTCGCGGCTGGCCTGCCACCCTATCCTCAGCGGCTTTCCACATCTGCGTTTCGTTTCGCCTGCTCTCGCCATGGCGCGAGAGCAGGCGCGAATCGTTCGCGCGCTGCCGTGGCTGCAGCAGTTGGCCACCCGGGCGAATATGCCATTTGCCTAAAAGAACTGGGCCTTTAAACCTATGGCCTCGACCGGCAACAATCGGGTCGACGCTCTGAAGCCTGTTTCCGACGCATTTGCCGCCATCAACCTATATCGGAACTGCAAGGAATAGGCTTCGGGCCATTATGGGAAGAGGTGCATGGTAAAGAGCAAGCGGGCAGACGCCCCTGTTTCCGAACCCCGCCGTCAGGGCGACGTCATGCGTGAGCTGGTCGCCGATCTGAAGGCGAAAATCGCAACCATTGCCGAGGGCGGCCCTGCCGACGCACGCGAGAAACACACCGGGCGCGGCAAACTGCTTCCCCGTGAGCGGGTGGAGCGCCTGCTCGATCCCGGTACACCATTCCTCGAACTCTCCCAACTGGCCGCCCACGAGGTGTACGAAGAGCCCATTCCGGCGGCAGGCATCATCACCGGCATCGGGCGCATTGCCGGCCGTCTGTGCATGGTCGTCTGCAACGATGCTACCGTGAAGGGCGGCACCTACTACCCCCTCACCGTCAAGAAGCACCTGCGCGCGCAGGACATTGCCCGGGAGAACAACCTCCCTTGCGTCTATCTGGTGGATTCAGGCGGCGCGAACCTGCCCAATCAGGACGAGGTCTTCCCCGACCGGGACCACTTCGGGCGCATCTTCTTCAATCAGGCCACCATGTCGGCCGCAGGCATCCCCCAGATCTCGGTGGTGATGGGCTCCTGCACGGCAGGCGGGGCCTATGTGCCCGCCATGTCTGACGAAGCCGTCATCGTTCAGAACCAGGGCACCATCTTTCTCGGCGGTCCGCCGCTGGTGAAAGCGGCAACCGGCGAGGTCGTCACGGCCGAGGATCTTGGCGGCGGCGACGTTCACGCCCGCCAGTCCGGCGTTGCCGATCACCTGGCCCGCAATGACGCCCACGCGCTCGACATCGCCCGGCGGATCGTCGGCACCCTGCCCCCGCCCCGCGTGCCGGACGTGGCACTGCAATCGCCTGTAGAACCCCGGTTCACACCCGAGAGCCTCTACGACATCATCCCTGCCGACAGCCGCACGCCCTACGACGTGCGGGACGTGATCGCCCGGATCGTCGACGGCTCGGTGCTGGACGAGTTCAAGCCGCTCTACGGCACCACGCTGGTCACGGGCTTTGCCCATATCTGGGGCATGCCGGTCGGCATCATCGCCAACAACGGCATCCTGTTCTCCGAAAGCGCGCTGAAGGGCGCGCACTTCATCGAGCTGTGCTGCCAGCGCAAGATCCCGCTGCTCTTCCTGCAAAACATCACCGGCTTCATGGTCGGTCAGAAATATGAAAACGCCGGCATCGCCCGGGACGGCGCGAAGCTCGTCACGGCTGTGGCCTGCGCGCAGGTTCCCAAGATCACGGTCATTATCGGCGGCTCGTTCGGCGCGGGCAACTACGGCATGTGCGGCCGGGCCTACAACCCGCGCTTCCTCTACATGTGGCCCAACGCCCGCATCTCCGTCATGGGCGGCGAGCAGGCGGCCACGGTTCTGGCCACCATCCGCCGCGACAATCTCGAAGCGAAGGGCAAGCGCTGGCCAACTTCCGAAGAAGAGACCTTCAAAGCACCGATCCGGGACCAATATGAACGTCAGGGTCATCCCTATTACGCCAGCGCGCGTTTGTGGGATGACGGGGTGATCGATCCGGCCGAGACCCGCAATGTCATCGGCCTTTCGCTCGCAGCCGCGCTTAATGCGCCCATATCTGCAACGCAGTTTGGCGTGTTCCGTATGTAACGGCGTGTAGGAGAAGCCCCATGACGGCCCTTCTGTATCAGATCGACGAACGCGGCGTGGCGTACCTCACCCTCGACCGCCCTGACCTTCACAACGCCTTCAATGAAGACCTCATCAACGAGCTGAGCGACGCCTTCACCGACCTCGCCTCGCATGACCGCGTCCGCGCCGTCGTGCTTCAGGGCAACGGCGACAGCTTCTCGGCAGGAGCGGACCTTGACTGGATGCGCCGCGCCGCATCCTACAACGAGGCGAAGAACCGCGAGGACGCCCAGCGCCTCTCGGACATGCTGTTCCTCATCGACAGCTGCCCCAAGCCTGTCATCGCCAAGGTCCACGGCAACGCCTTCGGCGGTGGGGTCGGCCTCATCGCCTGTGCCGATATTGCCATTTCGGTGGACAAGGCGCGCTTCGCCTTTACCGAGGTGCGCCTGGGCCTCATTCCGGCGGCGATCTCGCCGTTCGTCATGAAGGCCATCGGCCCGCGCCATGCCCGCCGCTTCTTCCTGACCGCCGAGCCCATCGACGCCCAGTGCGCGAAGGAGGTCGGCCTCGTGCACAAGCTGGTGTCTGACGAGACCGAACTGCACGATCAGGTGGAAATCTTCGTCGGCCTGCTGCTCGGCAATGCCCCCGGCGCGGTGAGCGAGGCCAAGTCCCTGATCCACGATTTCGGAGAACGCCCCATCACCCCGGAACTACGATCCGAAACCGCCCGCCGCATCGCCACCCTGCGCACCTCCCTCGAGGGGCAGGAAGGCATTGCCGCGTTCCTCGAAAAGCGTCGTCCGAACTGGGTCCATTGATGCGTCGAATTCTGATTGCCAACCGCGGCGAGATCGCCCGCCGTGTCATCCGTACTGCCCGCAGGATGGGGATCGAGACCGTCGCCATCTACTCGGATGCGGACGCGCAGGCCCCCCACGTGGTTGAAGCCACCATGGCCGTCCACATCGGCCCCGCCCCGGCGACCGAAAGCTATCTTCAGGTGGAGCGGATCATTGATGCTGCGTTGAAATCAGGCGCAGACGCCATTCATCCCGGCTACGGCTTCCTCTCGGAGAACGCCGGCTTTGCCGAGCGCTGCCAGCAGGCCGGGCTCATCTTCATCGGCCCCGGCGCCGAAGCCATCCGCGCCATGGGCCTGAAGGACGGCGCCAAGCGGCTGATGCGGCAGGCAGGCGTGCCCATCGTGCCCGGCTACCAGGGGGACGACCAGAGCCTCGACCGGCTCCAGCGCTCGGCCAATGCCATCGGCTATCCCATCCTTATCAAGGCGGTAGCAGGCGGCGGCGGCAAGGGCATGCGCCGCGTCGGTGACGCCGACAGCTTCGCTGATGCGTTGCTTGCCGCCAAGCGGGAGGCCGCCCGCGCCTTCGGCAACGACAGCGTGCTCATCGAGAAGTACCTCACCCAGCCGCGGCACGTGGAAGTGCAGGTGTTCGCCGACACCCACGGCAACGTCGTCCACCTGTTCGAGCGCGACTGCTCGCTCCAGCGCCGTCACCAGAAAGTGGTGGAGGAGGCCCCCGCTCCCGGCCTGCCTGAGGAGATGCGCAAGGCGATGGGCGAGGCCGCCGTCACCGCTGCCAAGGCCATCGGCTACGTGGGCGCGGGCACCGTCGAGTTCATCCTCGACGTCTCGGAGGGCATCGGGAAGGCCCCCTTCTACTTCATGGAGATGAACACCCGCCTTCAGGTCGAGCATCCGGTCACCGAGCTGATCACCGGCTACGATCTGGTCGAGTGGCAGATCCGCGTCGCCCGGGGCGAGACGCTGCCCGCTGCGCAGGAAGATATCCGCATCAACGGCCACGCGGTCGAGGTGCGCCTGTATGCCGAGGATGTGGAGGCCGGTTTCCTGCCGTCCACCGGTCGGCTCGAGCAGTTGTCGCTGCCGGACGGCCTGACCGGCGTGCGGGTGGACAGCGGCGTCGAGCAGGGACAGGAGATCACGGTCCATTATGACCCCATGATCGCCAAGGTCATTTCCCATGGCGTCGATCGCTCCGTCGCCATCGACCGGCTGATCAACGCGCTGGATGCGACCATCGCCGTTGGTCCCAAAACCAACCGCAGCTTCCTTGCGCGCCTTATCGGCCACCCGGCCTTCCGGGCCGAGGAGATCGACACCGGCTTCATCGAGCGGCACCTTGAGGACTTGGCTCCCATCAGCGACGTGCCGGACCGCCTACTGGCGCTCGCCGCACTTGCGGCGGCCACGCCGCGCGCCAGGCCGGACACCTCCTCACCCTGGAGCGCGCTCGGGCCGTGGCGGCTCAATCTGCCCTATCGGCAGAGCATCGACCTGTTCCTGCCCAACGGCATCAAACGCACGCTTGATCTCATCACCCGGCCGGACGGCAGCATCACCATCAGCGGGCTGGATGAAGACCTGAGCGGCATTCCCAACTGGCGCGGCGAGCACCGCTTCGAGGTGGACTTCTCCGGCAGCCCTGCCCGTGCCATCGTTCTGCACCACGGCCACAGCCTTGAGGTGCGCGTTGGCGGTTACACCTTCCACTTCGGCCTGCGCGACCGGGAGGAAGGCGACAAGGGCGCGTTCCCGCGCGACGGCAAGCTGACCGCCCCCATGCCCGGCAAGGTGCTCGGCATCTTCGTGAAGCCCGGCCAGAGCGTCGAGGCGGGCGAGCGGCTGCTGGTGCTGGAAGCCATGAAGATGGAACACCGCCTCGCAGCCCCAGTTGCCGGCACCATCAAAGCCGTCCACATCGGTGAGAACGACCAGGTACCCGAAGGCCGCCTGCTCATCGAACTGGAGACTGTAGCGGAGGCCTGACAATTATTGTGCGCCTACGCTTGGTCATCAACCTGACGATTCGAGCATCCAATCTCTGAGGCCGGATTTTTCCGGCCTCTTTTCTTTCACTGGCATCAGGCTTGAGTAGAAACCTGAGTGCCTGCTGGGTGACTGCTCAGCGCTTCGCCCAGACGCTGTTCCTGTTCTGGAGACAGCGAGGTCCGCAACACCCGGCCATTGAACTTGGAAATTTCCTGCAACACCTTCTCCGGCTGGACCTTACGCACGAGAATGAACAGTGCAGAGCTTCCAGGGGGCATATTCTCTGCCAACGAACGGATAAAGTTGTCATCAATGCCATAGTCGGTCAGAGCACCTGCGAGTGCTCCTGTGCCGGCTCCAATAGCGCCGCCAAGCGCTAATCCCGCCAACGGATTGAGAAACAGAAGCCCAACCAGCGTTCCCCAGAAGATTCCGGACAGGCCGCCGCTCGCCGCCCCAAGGCCCACGGTCCCGACGCTTTGCTTGAGCCGCACCTTGCCGTCATCGGAGCGCACGGCCACCACCGCGTCATTGAGGTCAATAAGATACTCCTTCTGAAGCCGGTGCAGTTCCGTCAGCACCCGGTCCGCTTCTTCTTGCGTGTCAAATCCGATTGCTACGAGTTCAGCCATAAACAGCTACCTCTCGATGCAGTTTCCGATCCAGTATTGCTGCCGGACCACAGACCAACGATTCCAGTGCAATTGGGTTCAGTATGGCGGAGTTCTTGCCATCACCACGGAGCGAGCTTGAAAGGCCGGGTCGCACCCGGCCTTTTCAGCACCCGAGGACGGCAGCAAGTTTCCGCACGTCCCGCTATCGTCCCCGGTTGATCAGTTACGCCGCCAGTGCCGCGTAATCCTGCGCCTGCCGGGCGTCGCGCAGAGCCACTGCCCACCAGTGCAGGCGGGAAAGAACGAAACCCAGCGTCTTGCGCGGTGCCTCCGGCTCGATCATCCGCCCCTCCGCATCGAACAGCGTGCGGGTATTCGGCAGCACCACGGAATCGCGCATGGTGACGGCATGCAGTTCGGCGAATACCTGCCGCAGCTGCTCAACCGCCCGCAGGCCGCCCGAAATGCCGCCGTAGGAAATGAAGGCCACCGGCTTGGCCTGCCACTCGCTGTAAACCGCGTCGATCAGGTGCTTCAGCGCCGCCGGGTAGCCGTGGTTGTACTCAGGCGTCACAACCAGAAAGGCGTCGGCCCAGCCAACCCGCTGCGCCAGATCCTGCCGCTCGGGCGCGTCCTGTTTCATGTCCCAGCCCGGAGGGGCCATGGTGGCGGGGTCGATCAGCTGCAACTCGAACCGGCCATCCCCCGCCATCTGCCGGATGGCCCATTCGGCCACTGTATCGCAGAACCGTCCCTCCCGCGCACTGCCGTAAACCAGCGCCAGCTTGATTTTCTTCTGCTGCATGGAATGCTCCTCATCGCTTTCGTTTCAGGAGCTGAACTGATAAAACCTCAACTATAGTTGAGGTCAAGAGGAATAATTTCGATGACACTCATCGATGGAGCACGTCATAAATTGCCCCTTACCGTCGGCGAGGTGGCCGCCCGCAGCGGCGTGCCCGTCTCCACGCTTCATTTCTATGAGAGCCGAGGCCTCATCCGCAGCGAGCGCAGCCCTGGCAACCAGCGACGCTATTCCCGCGCCGTCTTGCGACGCATCGCCGTCATCAAGACGGCCCAGAAGCTCGGCATTCCCTTGAGCGAAATCCAGCAGGCCCTCGGCACCCTGCCGAGCGAAAAGCCCACCACCGAAGACTGGGCCCGCCTTTCCGCCGCCTGGCGAGACGAGTTGAACGACCGGATCGCCCGCCTCACGCTGCTGCGCGATCGGCTGGACGGCTGCATCGGCTGCGGCTGCCTGTCGGTCAGCAGCTGTCCGTTGCGCAACCCGGGAGACATCATGGGCGAACGCAGTCCTGGCGCCTATTATCTCGAGCCCGGCGCCACCGCTCCGGCCATCACGGAATGCCAGCCCGACTGCGGCTTGGAGGACAGGTAGCTCTCGCTCCTCCTCCGGCCCGTCTTCAGACGAAACAGCGAGCACCCACGCCTGCTGGCGTTCAGCTTCTTTCGTTACCGGGAACAGCCTTGCCAGGAACGATTGTTGCCAATCCATGACGCCAGCAAAACGCTGCTTTTGCCAGCAGCGAGACCGCACTAAACGAGCGCCTTCCGAAATCCGGCAGGTTCGGAACCGGGGGTATCTCCGGACTATATACGTTGTGTAACTGTAAGATTGACGCATGTCCGAAGAAACCGCTCCCCCTCCGCCAACCCCTGAGCCTGAAAGCGCGGGCGGCCTCGGCCTGCCTGCGGCTGTGTCCCTTGTCATGGGCACCGTCATCGGCACGGGCATCTTCACCCTGCCCGCGGCACTTGCCGCCTATGGCATGGCGGGCCTTACAGGCTTCCTGCTCGCCACGGTCGGCGCAGTGGCGGTGGCAATGGTGTTCGGCTTGCTCGCCCGCCTGTTTCCCGCGCCGGGCGGCCCTTATGCCTACGCCCGCAAGGGCTTTGGCGATCTGGCCGGGTTCTGGAACGCCTTTTCCTACTGGTGCTCGGCCTGGCCGGGCAATGCGGGCGTCGCCATTTCCTGGGTATTCTACGTGCAGGCACTGTTCGGGCTGGACCCGGACAACCGGCTACAGAGCATCCTCATCGCGCTCGTCGGCCTCTGGCTGCCGGTGCTGGTCAACCTGCGCGGCGCACGCAGCCTCGGCCAGTTCCAGCTTATCACGACGGTCGTGAAGTTTCTGCCGCTGGCCTTTCTGGCAACGGTCGGCCTGTTCGTCGCTTTCCGGCTCGGCAACTGGCCGGAATGGAACCCGGCGGGCGGCAACACCCTCTTCGCCATTTCCTCGGCCCTTACGGTTGCCACCTTTGCCTACGTCGGCATCGAGGCCGCCGCCATCGGCGCTGGGCGCGTGAAGAACCCGCAGCGCAACGTGCCGCGCGCCACCGTTTACGGCACCATGGCAACGGCGCTTATTTACATTCTCGTCACCGTCGCCGTGTTCGGCATCGTCCCGAACGAGACGCTGCGCTCCAGCGGCGCTCCGTTCACGGACGCTTTCAATGCCATTTTCGGCGGCACGTGGAGCGGCAAGCTGGTGGCCCTGTTCGCGGTCATCTCCGGCCTTGGCGCGCTCAATGGCTGGACCATGGTGTGCGGAGAAGTCCCTTACGCCGCCGCCCGGGACCGGTTGTTCCCCAAGGTGTTCGCCTCCACCAACCGGCACGGTATGCCCGCGTTCAGCATCATTAGCTCCGCCGTTCTTGCCTCCATTGCCGTCGTGCTGGCGCTCGGCCTGCGCGGCGGGATTGACGCCTTTACCGAGATCGTCATGTTCTCCGGCGTCACCGTCGGCCTACCCTATTTCTTCTCCGTGCTGGTGCAGATCTATTACCTGTTCACCGAAGGCCGCCGCCTCGAGCTGGCGACCTTCCCGCGCGAGGTCATCGTCGCTGCCATCGCCCTCGTCTTCACCTTCTGGATGATCGCGGGCTCCGGCCAGTTCGCGGTTTACATCAGCATGCTGATCTTCCTCGCCGGGTTCGTGATGATGGCATCGCTGCACATCCAGACCGGCCGTTTCGGCATGCACAAGCTGGATACCAGCGAAGTCACGGTGGACGACACCCTGCGCCACAGATAACGGCACCGGCGGGACAGGAAGGCGCGCCTCACCTATCCCGCCAGCCGCTCAGCCTCGGCCACGTCTCCGGCATAGCTGCCGCTGACGGTCATGAAATCCAGCGCGAATTCACCCGGCGTCAACGCACGTCGCAGGTAGCCGTCCTGCTCCGGCGCGAGCCCCAGTTTGGACAGCACCGCCTGCGCCGCGCCATTGCGCTCCGTCCGCCGGAAATTGATCTCCACGAACTTCGCCTGCCAGTCCGGCCGGTGCGTCAGATGATGCAGCAGCGCCTGCTCGATGAACTTGCCCTGCACCCGGCAGGACAGCATGAAATCATCGATCCGAACTCCCTCTTCCGTCCGGCTCGCCAGACAGAACCCCACAATGCCGTAGCTGCCGTAGCGGTCTGCGCAGATGATGACGTATCGCTCCCGCGAAGGCTCTGCCAGCAGTTCCAGAATTTCCGGCCGGCTGTATTTCCGCCCTGAAAAGTTCAGCTGGTTCGTGCGCTGCACCAGTTCGCACACCCGCTCCAGATCTTCCGGCCGGTCCGGGCGAATTTCCACCGTAATCCCACAGGAGCGCAGGAACTCGATGTAGTTCTCACCGAACGCCGCTGCCGCCACCTGACGCTCCATCGCCTGCCGGTAGAGCGAGCGGCGCATCCTCGATTCCGCTGTCGCCATACCCTGCAAGCGCGGATGGTCAGGCAGCGAGAGCAGTGCGCTGTCCGGCAGCACTTCCATGCCCGGCACGCTGCGCGCCACCTCGTCCCGCTCGAACGGGTTGTCGTCCACGAACATCAGCGCATCGATGCCGATGTTCAGGTTCTTCGCAATTTCCCTCAGCCCCTCTGACTTTGGCCCCCAGCCGATGCTCGGGAACAGCACATACTCCTCAAGGCCGAACGCGCGCAGTTTCTCCATCGCGTCCTCCGGCGCGTTCTTGCTGGCAACGGAGACCAGTATGCCGCGCTCATCGAGACGCCGGATCACATCGAGCACGCCAGACCGAAGCTGGACGTCCCCTTCCAGCAGCACCCCGTCCCACAAGGTGTTATCCAGATCGAACACCACGCACTTGGCGGGCGGCACCTTGCGCGCCTCGATCGCAGCATTCTCTGCTACCTGCGCCGGCGCGCGCCGATACTCCACAAAGTCGAGTGTCAGAAAAACGAGGTGCGCGCCTTCCTCTCCCAACGGCGTCAGCGCGATGCCGAACGGCAATCGGGAGCCGATGAGCGTCTGGAAAACCTCGCGCGGCAGGTCTTCCCGGAAATACCCCGGTCCCACCTCCAGCTTGCGCACCACCGGCGTCGGCAACTGGTCCGGGCGCAATGTCCGCCCGATGCGTGAGCGGTCGATGAACATCAGCAGTTGCAACGTCACCGGCCGGTCCATGGGGTTGTAGAGCTCAATCACGAACGCCTCCGGCACCGGCTGCGCGTCCGCGCGCTTGTGCAGAAAACCGTTCACCCGCTCCAGCAGCGCAAAGCTGGAATAGGCCCAGCGAATATCCCCGGAGACCCGGTGCGCGACGCGCCCCAACCCGTTCACCACCGGAGCCAGTAGTCCTGCCATCCATTCCAGTGCCCGCACCCGGTCGCTCGGCATCAGCGTTGCATTGCCGCGCGCCTCGATCTTTCCCCAGCGGCGAAATATGACCTCTGCGCCATAGCCGGTGCTGGAGGGGAAATTGCGGTTCTTGAACATGCCGAAATCAAAGCGGCGGCAGCGCATGTCCGGGCGGGCATGATACAGATCGCACGAGGCATAGCAGTCCGGCGCAGCGCATTCGATGCAGTGTTCGCCCCAAAGCAGAAAGGCGCGCTTCTCCCCGCCCTCGAACGGCGTATAGGCCGTTGTCGGCCGCGCGCGGAACGTCTGTTTGTCTCTCTCGTATTTGTCGAATTCAAACATGATCTACCTGCCGTTCTGGGTAATGAAAACCGGTACAGCGGGTACGCACGGAATGTTGTTGGAAGCAGGCGCAAGAAACAGCTGGAGAAAAAGACAATGCGCTTGAACGCCACGCATCGGCCACGAGAAATTGGCCGGACATAAACAGCATATCTTGCCCGCCGTTTCTGGCAGGCAAGGCCTGAAAGCCCGTAAGATCCGCCGCAACCGAGGCACCTCGACCCGGCGGGAAAGCCCGAGAGATGTTAACGCGCAAAGGCGGCGGCCGGTGCCGCCGCCTGCATAATTTCTTTCTAGAGCCGAAACAGGCCCAATGCCTCGCGGACATCCTCGAACGTCTGCTGCGTGCGCTCTCGCGCCTTCCGGGTGCCGTCCCGCAGCACGCTCAGAACGTAGCCGGGGTCCTGAGCCAGCGCCGCGCGCCGCTCGCGAATGGGTCCAAGCAGCGCCTGCAGTATATCCTCCAGCCGCCGCTTCACCTTCATGTCGCCTAGGCCGCCGCGCCGGTAGTGCGCCTTCAATTCCTCCACAGCCGCCCTGTCCGTGCCGAAGGCATCAAGGTAGGAGAACACCACATTGCCCTCCACCGTGCCGGGGTCGCTTGCTCTGAGGTGATTAGGGTCGGTGTACATCATCCGCACCGCCTGGCTGATCTCGTCCGCCGAGGCCGAGAGCGCAATGGCGTTGCCTTGGCTCTTGCTCATCTTGGCCTTCCCGTCGACGCCCGGCAGACGCCCCACGTTCGGAATGAGCGCGCGGGCCTCCGGCAACACATCGCGCCCGGCTTGCCGGTTGATGCGCCTGACGACCTCGTTGCTCTGCTCGATCATTGGAGCCTGATCCTCGCCCACCGGCACCAGCGTCGCCCGGAAGGCAGTGATGTCCACCGCCTGTGCCACCGGATAGCACAGGAACCCGGCGGGAATGTCCCGCTCGAACCCGCGCAGGCGAATTTCATCCTTCACGGTCGGGTTGCGCTCCAGCCGCGCCACCGTCACGAAGTTCAGGTAGAGCATCGTCAGCTCCGCCAGCGCCGGCAGCAGTGATTGCACACAGATAAACGATTTTTGCGGGTCGATCCCCACCGCCAGATAATCCAGCGCCACTTCCATGACGTTGCGCCGCACCTTTTCGGGGTCATGCGCATTGTCGGTCAGCGCCTGAGCATCCGCCAGCAGCAGGAATTGCTCGTGCGTCTCTTGCAGCGCAACGCGATTTTTCAACGAGCCCACGTAGTGCCCCAGATGCAGCGGGCCTGTAGTGCGATCTCCCGTCAGAATGACGGGTCGGTTCTCTTGTGAATTCTCTGCCGACATGGCGGATCTCCTGAAATGAGCGCCGCCGCGGGAGGATCAATTGCAAACACAAACCATGCCAGCCTCACCCCGGCGGCGATGGTCGTGTTGATTGCAGAATAAGACGACGCGCCGCTCCTTAGAAGGAGCGCCACCAGCAAAGGGCTGCGAAAGAGGCGAAGGTCGTCATAGCCCTCTTGTGCCACAGTCCGTCGGGCCATGGCAAGAAGAAGGCCGAAGATGCTGCAGGCTTCCGCCCTCGGTTTCTACAGCCCCCAGTCGCACACCAGGCGAGAAGTGCGTTCATCGCCCGTCACTTCCGCCCGGCCGAAGGCGCTGTTCTCCGTCACGCCAGCGTTGGAGGGCTCCGTCTTGCCGTTGGCGAAACCGTTTTCGCGCAGCGTCGCCTGCGTGCGGGCAAGCGGCGCGTCGAACACGATGGCAAGGCCAAAGGCATCGCTCTGGATACCGTAAATGCCTTCCACCGCCTGCACCGGCAGGCCCTTCCACCGCCCCCGCAACGCCATGCTGATGACCGCATGATCCGCCGAGCGGCTGATGGTCGTGGGTTCGCCCGCCGCCTTGGCGAAGCGCGCCGGCAGGTCCGGACGGCGCGGCTGGGGCTGGAACGCGGCGTCATAGACGGCCATGGTGTCGTAGAGGGTCTTGAGCGGTTTTCCCGGCTCGCACTCGGCAGGGTTTTTGAAGGCCAGCAGCTCGTCCAGATCACCGGCGCTCTGCCCCGGTGCGAGGCGGTGCTCACCGCCGGCGCATGCACCAAGCAGAGCCGCCGATGCCATCATGGCCAGCAGCCCGCGCCCCCGCGCAAGTTCACCCATAGCCCTCAATCTCCCCTACACATCTTCTCTCAACAATAGCGCCAATCCCCGCGCTGTGAAGCGGCTGCGCAGCGCCCGTTCAAAGCTTCTCACTGGTTTCCGGAAAAAATGCGGGTGCCGGTCGCAAGCGCACATCAAGCACCAGCCATGTATTTTCACCGGCCTGAGCCACAGCATTGCACAAGCACGCGGCCCAGAAACCCTCGCGCGGCTGTGCACCTGCCAACTCGGGTGGCCCTGATCAGCCCGCCAGCAACTAAATTTGAATGATTGTAAGGAGCGCCTGCGTTCCTGCGCCTCAGCCGCCCTCTTGACACGGGGCCGAGGTCGGGCAACGTCCGCTGTAGCCAATTCCAAAGTTCCGCAATGAACCCTGTCCCATGACCACCGCCCCCACCAACGCTCCACACAATGCTACGGTTGGCACGGCCGGGAGGGTTCTCGGCGCAATTCTGGCGGGCGGGCGGTCCAGCCGGTTTGGCCAGGACAAGGCGGAAGCCCTGCTCAACGATAAACGCCTGATCGACCATGTGGCAGAAGCTCTTGCTCCACAGGCAGATGGCCTCCTCGTAGCGGGCGGTCCGAAGCGGGAAGGTTTCCAGTGCGTGCCAGACCGCCCCCTGCCTGATCTGGGTCCGCTGGGCGGGCTCAATGCCGCGCTGCACGCAGCCGCAGGCGGTGGGTTTGACTGGGCTCTGACAGCCCCGTGCGATGCTGCCCGCCTGCCCCCGGATCTCGCAACGCGGCTGCGCGCCGGGCTCGGCAATTCTCCGGCCGCCTATGCCCATGCAGACGGGCGCGATCATCCCACATTCGGCCTGTGGTCCGCCCGTCTGGCCCCCATGCTCGATGCGTGGCTGGACGCCTGCTCGTCGCCGCGCGATCGTTCCATCCGCCGCTGGGCCGCCACGGTCGGCGCGGTATCGGTCGCGTTCCCGGATGGCTCATTCGCCAACGTCAACACGCCGCAGGATCTGGCAGCTCTTACGCCCCGCCCCTGACGATCAGGCCGCACCCACTTTTGGCGGCAGCCGGAACAGAGTGACAAACCATTCCGCTGCGCCGCGATCTCCGGAAAGTTTAATCAGCCCGGCCGCCTCTGCATCGGCCAGCGCCATGCCGCCGTACACCACCGCCGCAATGCCCCGCGGGCTGCCTTGCAGGACCACATCCGCCGCATTGGGATCGTCGCGGTGCACCTCAACCCCCTCTGGACCCGGCCGCACCACGAACACGTCCGGTTCCAGGTTGAAGCCAACCGTCATCGGTCGTTCACCAGCACGATCGCGATCCACCATGGTGCGGAAGGACATCATGAGCGAGGCCGCCGAGAGCGGCAAACTGGTATCGTGGCTGGGGGAGCGCGCGGCCCAGCGGCCCAGCGACTGGATAGCGGGCTCGGCCTCATACCCCCAGGGCGTCAATTCATAGACCTGCACGCTGGCGGGCGGCGGCAGCATGCGGCGCGTCAGAATACCCGCGGCCTCCAGACCTTCAAGCCGCTGGGTCAGAACATTGGCGCTCAGTCCGGGCAAACCCGTGCGAAGCTGGCTGAACCGGCGCGGACCGAACATCAGCTCCCGAACAATCAGCAGGGACCAGCGTTCCCCCAGCAACTCCAGCGCATGCGCCGTGCCGCAGGCGTCGTCATACCAGCGTTTATCATGGCGCTTGTCCTGACGCTTGTCCCGGTGCTCGTTCTGCACCCCGTCACGCTTAACCATTTTTTCTGACTTCATGGTTGTTTTTTATAACTCATACTGGCATCACAATCAACCAATGGCGCTTTGAGCGGTTTTCAAATGACTTGCAGTGCTGATCGCCGCTCAGAGCTCCTATCGGCTGACACCTTATTGAGATGCAGGGCATCGGCCCTGTTTAAAATTGCTCTAGCCTCAACCAGGCGCACCAGGGGGAATCTTTCATGTCGAGAATGATCTTCGTCAACCTGCCAGTCCGCGATGTCGCCCGCTCCACCGCCTTTTACGAAGCTGTTGGTGCCGAGCGCGAACCCAATTTCTGCAATGACAGCACCTCGATGATGAAGTTCTCTGACACCATCGCCTTGATGTTGCTCAGTCACCAACGTTTCGCCGACTTCACCCGCAAGACCATCATCGACGCCAAAACCCACGTGCAGGTGCTGATCGCCCTCTCGGCCGACAGCCGCGACGCCGTTGACGACATGGTCGCCAAGGCGACCGCCGCTGGCGGAGAGCCGGACCCCAACCCGGTTCAGGACTACGGGTTCATGTATGGCCGCAGCTTCGAGGATCCGGACGGCCATATCATTGAAGTCGCCTGGATGGATGTGGAGGCAGCCCTTACCGCCATGCCCCCGAAGGAGCAGCAGGACGCTTAGCAGCAGCGCACGGAACCGGCAGCCCGCACGAACGGAGACGTCCCATGGCCACTCCCTATCAGCTCTGGTCCGCCAAGGGTTCGGGCGGTGGTATTATTGAGGCCGCCTTTGCCGTTGCGGGCGCGCCGGTCCAGGTCATCGACGCGCCGCCGTGGGAGGAAGGCCCCCATCTGGAGCAATTGCGCCAGATCAATCCGCTCGGACAAGTGCCGGTGCTTGTGCTGCCCGACGGCACGGTTATGACCGAGAGCGGAGCAATGGTGCTGCTGGTGGGCGAGCGACATCCCGAAACCGGGCTGGTGCCTGCCGCCGACGATCCGCGCCGCCCGGCCTTCCTGCGCTGGCTGTTCTTCCTGACCGCCAGCTTCTATGCCACCTTCCGTTATGACGATTATCCGGAACGCTGGGTGGCGGACGCCACCGCGCAGGATGAGTTGCGCAACCGCATAGCCGAAGCTCGCAAGGACATGCTGCGCCAGCTCGAAGCTGCCGCCGCCGCACCTTGTTTTCTGGGTGATGGAATGACCGCGCTCGATCTCTACATCGGGATGATGAACCGCTGGAAGCCGCGCACCGACTGGTATGCTGAAAACTGCCCCAAACTGACGGCGATCGCCCGGCGCATCGAGGCGGACCCGCGCCTCACGCCTATCTTTGAACGGCACTTCTCATGATGCCTGTTTGGCAATGAGCTCGGAAGACTGTGGCTTCTCAAGCTTCCAGCCGGAACGCCGTGATTGATCGCGCTTTTGCTGACTGGCTTTTGTTTACCTCAGAGTGCGGCATCCGGCCTATTATCTGCTCTAATGACGCGGTTTACCGGGATCAGGCACGGCAGCGAACCCTGCTCACTACAGGCTCGCCCTGCAAGGCTTGGCCAGCCACCAACCGAAGGCGCGAGCGCCGCATCTCCAACGGCCGTCCTTGCCCAAATCGAACATCGCCTGACCTCCGCCACCCCGGGTCCAGTCTGACCGAGCCCAGCCGTCATAACCCCGCCCGTAAGCAACCCTGCCCCTGAAGGGAGTCAATCTGGATGGCCTGTGATCGCGGTCCCGCTTAACTTCGTCTGCAATCCGGAACGGCGCGCATCCTATTCGATCAGGTCTTTCACAGTTTGATGGAGCAGACCGGCTCTTCAACAACCGGGCATCAACACCTAGGCCCGCTACATGCTTGCCAGACCATGCGCTGCAGTGGACAGGTCGGGTTCAAAGACTGGACCCCGCATCGCCATCGCTCATGCCAGCCGATGCTCCGTTCCATGAGAGGGGGTAATGAACAACACCATTCCCGGGATCTCGACGGTGAGCCGATGCCAGCAGCCGCTCGGAACCAGCACCGATCCCGCCGCCTTCAGCGCTACGTGTTCACGCTGTCCGTCCTGATGGTCAAGCAACAGGGTGAACGTACCGGACTGGGCAATGATCAGGCGGTCGCCTGTGGCATGACGCTCCCACGTCGCCATATCTGCTTCCAGCCAGTAAGCCGAGACATACCATCCCTCGCCGTGCAGCGGCGCACCATGATGGGCTGCACCGTGCGCCGCACCTTGAGGGGCATCGCCGCGCAGGGCCGTACCGCTCCGGCTTTCCGGACCCACTTCCTGCGCGCCCCGCCCGTTTGACGCCGCCTCGGCCGGTCCTGGCCCTCTCGATTCTCCGCCATGAGCCTCTGGCTCGTTCGGTCCCCGTTGATGCGAACCGGGCAAACGTGCTTCAGCTGTGCTCGCGCCGGACACACCCGCTCCGGACTTACTCGATCCGGAGCTTTCTGCCACCGGGCCTTCCCCGCGCGGCACCTGCTCGCCCGGCCGCTTTGCCTGCCGTTCCGTCGCCTCCTCGGCAGACCGTGTTGACACCCAGCCAAGCGCCCCATCGCCGGTTTGGCCCGCCATTTCGTCCCACAGCGCCTCCGTTAGAGGCACGGCCTCCGCCCGGCCCTTGCCGCCAAGGAACACGTAGGTTTCGGTCAGATCGAGGTTGAGCAGCGGCTTGCCGCTGCCCGTGGATCCCGGCCCTGACCGACCTCGGGTCATGCAGCCGCCCCCGGAGACGGGCCGTCCGACTGACCCGTATGAGTGGCGAAATTCCAGCGGTAGCCGTTCGGGCAGAGGAAGCCTGCCATGCGGTCCCCCCAGAACATGTCCTCGGGTTCCATCTCCACTTGCGCGCCTGCACCCTTGGCCTGCGCGTACAGGGCGTCAACATCGTCATGGTAGAAATAGAAGAACACGGGCATGATGACCCCAAGTGTAGCTGGCGAAGGAGTGGTGCATTCCGGCCCGGTTTCCGGTGCCAGCATCACAGGAATTTCTCCCTTGTACTGCAGTTCCGCATGCAGGAGTGCACCCTGCTCGTCCCGCAGCACCGTCCCCGCCTCGAAGCCGAAAGCGCGACCATAGAACTCGAGGCTGGCCTCCATGTCCTTCACGGTCAGGTAAATCGCCAGCCACGGCATCTGCGGCGCACGTGGGTCAGGGCGTGCACCGGCCTGCAGGTTCGCCTGTCCTCCGGCCGCCTGTCCCCCGGCTTGCCCGATCCCGCGCACCTTTCCCGCATCCTGGCCGAGCAAAGCGTCCTTCGCCGTCCCGGCGTCCTTGCTCACTCCGGGCTGATTGGCCCGCCCTCCGTCGATTGACCGCAGCGTCATCTCCAGCCTCCCCAAAAATAAGCCAGAGCAGTGTATGCCTGAGCCTTGTCCTGAGGCCCGTCCCGGAAACAAGGTGCCGCTGCCGGATGAAAACCAGCGCCTATCCGACAGCGAACATCTGGCCACATGCATCTGGGCGCTCACGCCTGAATTTCACACGCCTGCACTTCACACGTTGGCAGTTCTTACTCTCTGGGATTGATGCAAGCCGCGCATTTCCCGGCGCGCTCAAGCCTTACACTGTTCGCAGCCTAGAACATTTCCCGAACAGAAACAAGCTCGTCAGGGTCGAATAGCGGCTCTCAGGAACTGTTCCTGACTGCCCGGGCCGTACCATCTGCCGCCGCCGTTCCCGCGTTGCGGCTACCCGATGACCGGGGCGTTGCCGTGGCTGCAAATTCCGTCCGATTCAGCCGTTGGTCGTCATTGCGGTCCGCCGCTTCGAACCGGGCGGCCGTCGCTGCGGCATATTCTGCAAAACTCAGCTGGCCGTCGCCGTTCTTGTCCAGCCGCTCGAACGACTTCTGGCGGGAGGCGAGAAATTCCGCCCGGCTCACCGTTCCGTCCTTGTCCCGATCCTGGCGCCTGAACCGGCGCGCCTCCCGCTCCTCGTCCGACAGCAGCTGCCGGGCTCGGCTGGAAATTCGCGCTTCTTTCGACACCTCGCCCCCCGGCAACACCGTGGCGGATGCCCCTGCCGGACTCGGATACCGCACCCTGCCGGCCGGCCCCATGCCTTCCTCAGCGCTCCTGCCTCCCGCTGGCAGCGCCGCCACCACTTGGCCCGATTGCGGCTCAAGCACGGCCTCGGGCGGCGGGGCGTCAGCTGGCGCGGCAGCCGGTGCGCCAACCATCGCCCCGTCCGTCGGCGCCGCCCACCAGCCAAGCCCGCCAGCGAGCAACAACACCGCTCCGGCAGCCGAGGGGAGCCACCTTCGCATCCCCGCGCTGCGCTCCCCCGTTTTCCGCCCTGCACCAGATTGTCGGCCCACGCCCCGACTCCAGCCCTGGGGCTCCTCATCCCATCCGTCAGCCATCAGGAATTCTCTCCCGCACCGCCCGAACGGCAGTCCGCAGTTTCAACTTGTTATGGCTAAAGACTAACCTGCCGCTGCCGGGCGGTCAGCGGTGTCATGGTCGTAGACGGGGTCGTAGATGCGCGGCCGAGACCGTGTCAGAAACGGCCGGTCGATGCCGCCCAGAACAGCCGGGTCTGGCGCGCAAGCACGCCCTGTTCCAGCCGGGCCGCGCGCATGTCGAACCCGGCGGCGCGAATGCGGTTCAGGTAATCCTGCGCGAGCGGGGCCAGCAGCCAGGCCGGGCGCGCCCGGGCGGGCGAGCGGCGCAGCACCGGGCGTGCACCGTCCAGCGCCTGCATTGCCGCGCGGTGCACGATGCGCACCACGTCGATGATCTCATCCCCCATGTCGCCCTGATACAGGCTCTCCGGCGCAATGCCCGCCTTCACCAGTTCGTCGGCGGGCAGCATCACCCGCTGCATGGCCGCGTGAAACCCGATGGCGCGCAGAATGCCCACCAGCGTCCAGGCCTGTCCCACGCAGCGCACCGCCTGGGTCAGCAACGCGTCCGGCGCATGGCCCAGGCACACCCACAGCGCCGCCTCGGTCAGCGCGCCTCCGCTCAGGTCGGCATAGGCGCGCAGTTCCGTCAGGCTGGAGGGCTGTTCGCCGTAGACATCGGTCAGGCGGGCCTCGATGCACTGCTCCAGCAACTCGCGCGGCACGCCCGCCTTGGCCACGTGCGCGCCGATCGCCTCCAGCACCGGGTGCGGCCGGGGCACGCCGCTGTAGGCCGTGTCCAGCCCCTCGCGCCACCAGGTCAGGCGGATATCGCCCAGCATCGGCTGGGACACCTGCTCCCGCACCCGCGCCAGCTCCACGTTGAAGGCATAGAGGGCGAACAGCGCCGCGCGCGCGGACTCGGACGCGTACAGCACCGTCAGGTAACGGTCGTGATCCTGATCGCGGACAAGGTCCGCACAATGAGCATCTGCCTTGAGCATCCGTCGCACCTAAACGCCTGACTGCCGACATGCAACCACACCTTGCCGCTTGTGGGCAGAAATGGGGCAAATCCGGCCATCTGCTGCCACATTCCGGGTCATCATGGTCAGCATCAAGGGGGCATAAAGCAAACCGTTTGATCATCCCTGTCCATCAGAGGAGAGTAAACGATGAACTGCTTCACCCGGGCCTCTGGCCTTCTGGCCGCCGGTGCGGCCCTTGCCTTCACTCCGGCGATTGCCCACGCCCAGTCCGCCAACCTGTTCCACGGCCCGTACGCGGGTGCGGAGATCGGTTGGGAAGACAATAACGGCGCACTTGGAAGCGGCTTCAACTACGGCGTCTTCGGTGGCTACAACGCAGAGGTTGCCCCGCAGATCATTGCCGGCGTCGAGGCCAAGGCCGCCCTCTCGACGGCAGAGGGCGACCTCTCACCGGAAGCCGAACTGCGCGCCGGCCGCTCGCTCGGCATCGCCGGTCGCGTCGGCTATCTAGCCGCTCCCACCACCCTGTTCTTCGGCAAGGTGGGGTATGAGAACGTGCGCACCCGCCTTGAATACAACCCCGATCCGCTCGGGCTGGACAACGGCGCCAATAACGATGCTATCGTGCTCGGCGGCGGCGTGGAATACGCCGTCATGCCCTCCGCCACCCTGCGTGTGGGCTACGACTACACTGACGGTGAAGACGGGTTCCACCGCCATCAGATCAAGACGGGAATGGCCTTCCATTTCTAAGCCTGCTCCTGTCTGAGCCAGTTGAAGGCTCTCTCCACTCTTCTCCGTTGCAACGCCAGCGGCCGCCCGGGCACCAGCCCCGGGCGGCCGTTTCGTATTCGCACAGGGCCGCACTGACTCGGGTCCGGGGTCGATTTGCAACAGCAAAAACGGTCGCCAAAATGAATGCTACATGAATGAAATCATTCACTTACATATGGAACCATTTTTACCTGTCACTTTTGTGCACCAGTTTGTCGTTACGTAACAACGCTTTGCCGCCCTGAAACCGAAATGAGGCAAAAACGGCTTCATTCCGGCCACTTGCCGCCACAATCGGCTCCGATGTCATGCCCACGGGAGGAAAACATTCCCGAAGGTTTAAAAGGAGTACCACGCTATGAAGACCTATCTCCTGGCCGCTACCGCTGCACTCGCCCTCACCCCGGCTGTCGCCCACGCTGACGCTTTCGACGGCGCTTACGGCGGCGTTGAGCTGGGTTGGGAAACCAACCGCGCCAACCTCGGCGACGGCTTCAACTACGGCGTTGTCGCCGGCTATAACAAGAAGGTTGCCGACCAGCTGGTTCTGGGCCTGGAAGCCAAGGCTGCCCTGTCCACCGCTGACCGCACCTACATCGACACCCCGTACGAAGGTGAAGAGCTGAAGGCTGGCCGTTCGCTCGGCGTCGCTGCTCGCGTCGGCGTGCTGGCCACCCCGCAGACCCTCGTTTACGGCAAGATCGGTTACGAGAACGTCCGTACCAAGTACGAGTACGAGACCGCCACCGTGGAAATCGAAGACGGTTTCAACACCGATGCCCTGGTTCTGGGCGCTGGCGTTGAATACGCCCTGAACCAGAACACCTCGGTGCGTCTGGGCTACGACTTCACCGACGGCGAGGAAGGCTACCGCCGTCACGCCGTGAAGACCGGTGTGGCTTTCCACTTCTAAGAACTGCGACTGCCTCGGGCTCTCAAGCACAGCCCGAAGCGGGCAAACGTTCAGGCACGGCCGTCCGGACCCCCGTCCGGGCGGCCGTTTCCTTGTCCGCCCTTACCTGTCCGTCAGGCTTTCCTTCCGCATCCGCTCTGCCAGACGCCGCGCCGAAGCATCCGCAAAGGCCGCACAGGCCTTGCTGTCAATCAGAGCGTCCGTGGGCTGGAAGTCCGGGTGCGCCGTAATCAGCACATCGCACGGCACGGACCTCATTCGCTCGAAACTGCGCCCATACGTCTCCACCAGCGGCCGGTTCTCCGGCGCGGAGAATCGGAATTCGTCCGGTGCCACCGCGTTGAGGCTGGAGGCGAACACCACGTTGACGCAGCGCCCCTCCTCGCAGCTTTGCCACGTCCAGCTCATGGAGCCCGCCGTGTGGCCCGGCGTCGCCAGCGCCGTCACCGTCGTGCCGCCCAGCCGGATCGCCTCTCCGTCCTTGAGCGTGCGCACCCCCTTCACGGCCGGGAACGGCGGCAGCCACGGCAGCTGCGGGTCATCCGCTCCGCTCTGCCCGGCTTCCAGCACCTTTGCCGCGGCAGCGCTTGCCACCACGGTTGCGCCCGTATCCCGCGCCAGCGCCGCCAGACCGCCCGCATGATCGAAATGCGGCTCGGTGCTGAGGATGAATTTGATGTCCTTCAGGTCGAACCCCAGCGCGCGGATGTTTTCCCGAATGGCAGGCACCGCCTGCGGCACCGCACCGTCAACCAGGATGAGCCCGTCGCCGGTGTCAATCAGGGCCACGCTCAGGCCCTTGAAGCCGACATAATAAGTGCTCCCGAACAGACGCGACGGAGCCTGCGGCTCCAGCCAGCGAGCGGACGTGTCGGGCGCAATCGGTCGCAGCAACGGATCATCCACCGTCTGCCCCGCTGGCGCAGCAGCTGCCACCTGTACCTGCAACCCCGCCAGCATCACCCCAATCAAGCTCATGGCCAGACGCATCGCCCTGTTCTCCCTTTCCTTCTGTTTCGGTGGACAGGCGCAGGGTGCAGAACGATGCGCTGCTCGACAAACCATCATTTCTCGACAGAGACATGAAACTGTTTCATGCATAGGTCATGGACCGCGCCCAGCTTCCCCTCAACGCCCTGCGCGCCTTCGAGGCCGCCGCCCGCCACCTGAACTTCACCCGCGCCGCGGCCGAGCTCTGCGTCAGTCAGGGTGCGGTCAGCCACCAGGTCGCTCAGCTGGAGCGCCGCCTCGGCACGCCCTTGTTCCGTCGGCTGCCACGCGGCATTGCCCTGACCGACGAGGGGCACGCCCTCGTTCCCGTGGTCGCCGAGGCGTTCGACAGGATCGGCGGCACTCTTGAGCGCTTCACGGGCGGCCATCTGCGTGAGGTGCTCACCCTCGGCGTCGTCGGCACCTTTGCCGTCGGCTGGCTGCTGGAGCGCATCGATGACTTCTCCCGCCTCCATCCGCACATCGACCTGCGCGTCCTCACCAACAACAACCGCGTCGATCTGGCGGGTGAAGGGCTGGACCTCGCCATCCGCTTCGGGGACGGAGCATGGCATGGCACCCATGCGGATCTCATCATGGATGCGCCCCTCACGCCCCTGTGCGCGCCCACTGTCGCGGCCCGCCTGAACCAGCCGGAAGATCTCGGCCGGGAATCCTTGCTGCGCTCCTACCGGGCCGATGAATGGCCGCGCTGGTTCGCCGCTGCGGGCGTCCGCTGCCCCGCCCTGCGCGGTGCGGTGTTCGACAGCTCCCCCCTCATGGCCGCGGCCGCCATCCTTGGGCGTGGCGTCGCCCTCGTGCCCGCCGCCATGTTCGAGCAGGATCTGCAAACCGAACGCCTCGTCCGCCCCTTCCCCATTGAAATCCAGTGCGGCGGCTACTGGCTCACCCGCCTCATGTCCCGGACGGACACACCCGCCATGGCCGCCTTCCGGGACTGGCTGAAGGGTGCAGCTTCGGTTTGAATCTGGCAGTTTGATTTAGAGCAGCTTTCGAGCAGGATGACACACCCTGCGCTGAACAAAAGCGCGATCAACAAAGAGCCTGGAGCCGCGATCTGACTCAATCAGATCGGAAAAGGCTTGGTCCTCTGACTGCGCTGCACAAGCGCCGCCCAATAAGCGCTGAATGATTTTAAGGAGCATCGGCAGACTTCACTCCGTTGATGCGGCGGGTGCGGCTGGGTGAAGCGCTGTCAGCAGGCCGGGATGCGGCGGCCCCGGATCCTCCAGATGCGAAGAAGTCCTGCGAGCACAGGCTGTCAGAAACAGGCAGCCGCCCTGAAATCGGAACCGCCCTACACCCGGAGCCGTCCCGAACGAAAAACGCGGCCCCGAGGGACCGCGTTTTCCTGTACCTGATTGCAAGGAGCCGGTTTTCAATCCAACGCCAGCAGGGCTGCAGCCACCCGGCGGCTTTCCGCCACCAGAACGTTGTAGGTGCGGGCGGCGGCCTTGCTGTCCATGAAATCGACGGCAAGGCCCGTGGCCTTCAGCGCCTCGAGGAGCGCCACAGGAGGCCGGGCCATGGTCGGCCCGGTGCCCAGCAGCAGCACTTCGATCTTCGGTTCCTGCGTCGTCACCAGCGCGAAGTCATCCACGTTGGCGCTTGCAAGATCGGTCACCGGCCAGGTCGCCATCCGCTCCGGTGTCAGGATCACGCCGCCCTGATGCAGCGTGCCGCCAACGCGAAAGCCGCCGGCCGTGTAGCCCTGAATGGACAGGACGCCCTGACGCGAAGGAATGGCTTCCAGCTTTGCCATATCAACCGTTCACCTTTCCGGTCTGCTCGGCCTTGCCGGCCTTGTTTTCCTCGGTCTGAAGGAAGGTGTGCGGGCCGACCTTCATGAGGATCAGCAGCGGAGACGCCACGTAGATGGACGAGAACGTACCCACCCACACGCCGACCAGCATGGCGGCGGTGAAGCCGCGCAACACTTCGCCGCCGAAGATCAGCAACGCCAGCAGCGCGACGGAGGTTGCCAATGACACCATGATGGTGCGCGACAGCGTCTCGTTGATGGTCAGGTTGAGCAGCGGCTCGATGTCCATCTTGCGGTACTTGCGCAGGTTCTCGCGCACACGGTCGTAGATCACCACCGTGTCGTTCAGCGAGTAGCCCACAGTCGTCAGCAGTGCTGCCACCATGTTCAGGTCGAACTCCAGCCCGAGAAGCGCCACGAAGCCGATCACCAGCGCCACGTCATGGAACAGGCTGAGCAGGCCGCCAACGCCGAACTGCCATTCGAAGCGGAACCAGATGTAGATGGCGATGCCCAGCATGGCGAGGCCGATGGCGAGCGAGGCGTCCCAGATCAGGTCGTTGGACACCTTTCCGCCCACGGTCTCGACGCGGCGGAAGCTCACGCCATCTTCGCCGTACTTGGCGCTCAGCGTGTCGCGCACCTTGGCCACGGCGGTCTGCTGGCCCTGCTCGCCACCGTCCTGCTGCTGCAGGCGGATGGCGATCTGGCGGTCGCCACCGAACTCCTGCAGGCTGACGGCGCCAAGACCAAGGCCGTTCAGTTCATCGCGTAGTTCGTCAAGGTCAGGCTTCTTCTCGAAGCCCGCCTCGATGAGAATGCCGCCCTTGAAATCGATGCCGAAGTTCAGGCCGCGCACCGCCACCAGCGCGACGGAAGCAACCAGCAGCAGCACCGAAATGGCGAGGCTGATGTTCTTCCACCGCATGAAGTTGATGTTGGTGTTGTCAGGGATGAGCTTGAGAAGCATGGATCATCCCTCCCCTTACAGAACCAGCTTGGCCGGGCGCGCGCGCTTCAGCCACAGCACGTTGAACATACGGCACACGGTCACGCCGGTGAACACCGAGGTCACGATGCCGATGGTGAGCACCACGGCGAAACCCTTCACCGGGCCCGAACCGAACCACATCATCAGCGCCGCCGCGATCACGTTGGTGATGTTGGCGTCGAAGATGGCGCGGCTGGCTTCGGTATAGCCTGCGTCCACGGCATTCAGAGTACTTCTGCCCGCGCGGAGCTCCTCGCGGATGCGCTCGAAGATCAGAACGTTGGCGTCCACCGCCGTACCGATGGTCAGCACGAGGCCCGCGATGCCCGGCAGGGTCAGCGTCGCGCCGAGGAAGGTCATGATGCCGAGGATCAGTATGACGTTCAGGATCAGGGCCGCGTTGGCGAACAGACCGAAGCGCCCGTAGGTCACAAACATCAGGGTCAGCACGCCGATGGTGCCGATGATCGAGGCGATCATGCCGGCCCGGATCGAGTCCGCGCCGAGGTCCGGACCCACCGTGCGCTCTTCCAGAATCTGGAGCGGAGCCGGCAGCGCACCGGCGCGCAGCAGCACGGCGAGGTTGTTGGCCTCGTCCACCGTGAAGCCGCCCGAGATGATGCCGGAGCCGCCCAGGATGGGCTCGTTGATGCGCGGCGCCGAGATGATCTCGTTGTCGAGGATGATGGCGAACGGCTTGCCCGTGTTCTCCGTCGTCACCTGACCGAAGCGCTTGCCGCCCGCGGTATTGAAGCGGAAGGAGACGACCGGCTGGCCCTGCTGATAGCTGGGCTGGGCGTCGGTCAGTTCCTCACCTGAAATGATGACGCGGCGGCGCACCGCGATCTTCTGGTTCGGGTCGTTCTGCATGTGCAGGATTTCGCTGCCCGGAGGCACGCGGCCTGCATACACGTCCTCGGCCGGGACGTCGGTGTTGACCAGCTTGAACTCGAGCTTTGCGGTCTTGCCGAGAATGTCCTTGAGCTGGCCCGGGTCCTTGAGGCCCGGCACCTGCACGAGAATGCGGTCCTCACCCTGGCGCACGATGGTCGGCTCGCGGGTGCCCATCTCGTCGATGCGGCGGCGCACGATCTCGATGGACTGCTCCACCGCGAGACGCTTGCGCTCGTTGACGCCCGCCTCGGTCAGGCGCGCAGTGACCCGCGTGCCGTCGCGAACCGAGACGTCGATGTCGCGCTGGCCCGAGAAGCTGCCGCCGATCGGCTGTGACAGGCCGCGCAGGGCCTCCACCACCGCATCGACGTCGCTTGCGTCGCGCACGAGGAAGCTGACGGAATTCGGCCCCGTCGTGAAGTTGCCGTAGCCGACCCGCCCGCCGTTCGCGTCGCGGGTGTCGCGCAGCGTGGCACGCACGGAGTCTTCCAGCGTTTCCACCTGCTGCTTGATCACCGCCTCGGTATCGACGGCGAGCAGGAGGTGCGAGCCTCCGCGCAGGTCAAGGCCCAGGTTGATCTGCTTTTTGGGCAGCCAGCTCGGCCACCGGGCCACCTGGGCTTCGGGAAACAGGTTCGGCAGGGCGAAGATCGTGCCTGCAATCAGCGTCAGCACGATCGCCCAGATCTTCCAGCGGGGAAAATCCAACATGGTCGGGGCCGGGGGCCGGGTTACTTCTTGGCGACGTCGTTGGCCGGTTCGCCCTTGGTGCGAACGTCGGCCAGGGTGGACTTCACCACCTGCACGTGGACGCCGTTGGCGATTTCCACCTGCACTTCGGTTTCGTCAACCCGGGTCACCTTGCCGATGAGGCCGCCGGAGGTCACCACCGTGTCGCCGCACTTCACGTTGCCGACCATTTCACGGTGTTGCTTCATGCGCTTCTGCTGCGGGCGGATCAGGAAGAAGTAGAAGACCACGAAGATCGCGATCAGCGGCAGCAGCTGCATGAACGGGTTGGCCCCACCGGCTGCGCCGGCGGCCTGTGCGTATGCGGGAGAAATGAACATCGCTCAAGGTTTCCAATTGGTCTGAGATAAGGCCGCGACTATACAGACGACGCCTCATTTCGCAATGTTTGACGACGGTTCAGGTCCGGCGAACAGTCTGATCCGCCGCCCCGTCCGCCGGATTGAAGCCTGGCAGATGGGGATGAATCGTTTCACCAGCAAGTACCCGAGCGAGCCATATGAACGAATTTCTGCCTCTTCTCGCCCGCATTGCCGACGCTCTCGACCGGCTTGCCCCCCCACCGCCGCCGCGGACGGACCTGTCTGCCTTCCCCGGCTACGTGTGGGACGGAGAGCGCGAGGCGTTCCAGCCGGTGCCCGCCATTGCCCGCGTGCCGCTCGCGCTCCTGCGCGGCGTTGACCGGCAGAAGGAGCAGCTTCTGGAGAACACCCGCCGCTTCGCCCAGGGCCTGCCCGCCAACAACGCCCTGCTGTGGGGCGCGCGCGGCATGGGCAAGAGCTCGCTGGTCAAGGCCGTGCAGGGCCACCTCCTCTCTGAGGAAGGGCTGGACTTCGCCATCGTCGAGATCCACCGCGAGGACATCGAGACGCTGCCCAAGCTGATGCGCCAGCTCACCGGGCATGAGCGCCTGTTCCTGCTCTACTGCGACGATCTGTCGTTCGACGCCGGAGACAGCCGCTACAAGGCGCTTAAGGCCGTGCTCGAAGGCGGGCTCGAGGGCCGCCCGGCCAACTGCCTGTTCTACGCCACCTCCAACCGTCGCCACCTCATCCCCCGCGACATCATGGAGAACGAGAAGCGGGACGCTATCAACCCGCGCGACGTGGTGGAGGACAAGGTCTCCCTGTCCGACCGCTTCGGGCTGTGGATCGGCTTCCACTCCTGCACGCAGGATGAATTCCTTGAAATGATCGAGGGTTACATCAGCCATTTCAATCTCCCCATAACCATGGACGAAGCCCGCCCGCTCGCCATTGAGTGGGCCGCGACCCGCGGTTCGCGCAGCGGCCGCGTCGCCTTCCAGCTCATTCAGGACATCGCTGGCCGCCACGGCATACGGCTGGCATGAGCGCCTAAGTCTTTTCCGATCTGAATGAATCCGATCGCGGCTCTAAGTCCTTGTCTGGTTGCACTTTTGTTCAGCGCAGGGTGCGCCACCCTGCTCGAAAGCTGCTCTCGCTGCGGCCTCAGAAGCGCGCTCCCACCACGGCCAGCATCTTGTGGCGGTCAAAGTCGAGGCGGGCCTCCTGCCGGAAGCGGAGCCACTGCTCGACCTGCTCGAAGCGGTCCTGCCAGTTGCTGTAGTCGGTATAGGAGTATTCCGCCTTCAGGTAGAGCCTGCGGGACAAGGCCGCCTCCAGTCCCCCGCCGATGCGCAGGCCGTCGCGGCTCTTACCCTCGGACAGGGTGCCGCCCCAGAGCAAGTCTCTCCCGGTCATCTTGATGCGGCCGCTGGCGTAGCCGGCCTTCACGAACAGCAGGGTGCCGGGCGCGACAACGGCTCCGGCGCGAATGCCAAGGCCGATGTCGCGTCCGGCCTTCAGGCAGAAGTCTTCCCACTGGTAAAAATCAGAGGTGCAGGTCTTTGCCGTCGAGAAGTCGAGCGTCGCTTCCACTCCGGCAACGACCCGGCCACTGAGCGGAATGTCATACCCAAGGCCCAGCCCATAGCTGAAACCAGCCTCCGCACTGTGGAAGCGGCGCTCGTCATTCATGCGGTAATAGCCGTCGATATAGTCATAGGCCTCCCACAGGTCTGCACCATTGAGATCCGCCCCGAGGCGGACTTCCGCACGTTTGCCTGTAAATTGCTGAGCCATGGCCATGGTCGGGCCGGTCGCCAGAAGACAGGCAACCACCGCCGCGAGAAGACGTCTCATGAATCCCCCGAAGTAAAAAAATATTAATAATCAACCATGAAAGTTGCGACGAAAACCAAAGCAAAATCAAAAATCTAGCGCCACAACAAGAACTATAGCAGAACAAATTCGGAAATGGATAGTTTAAAATTGTTATGACATGATTTTGATTTGATGTTATTTATTAATTTAAGATAATCATTTCTGTCGGTTATTAGAGCCTTTCAGGGGCGAGCCAGGCCCGCCCCCTCTTCTCCCGCGCCGCTCACCACACGGTAAAGCCGCCGTCCACGGTCAGTGCCTGCCCGGTCACGAACGAGGCCTGATCAGAACACAGCCACACCACCGCGTCGGCAATCTCGCGCGGCGTGCCGAGGCGGCCCATGGGCGTCATCATCTTGAGCTGGTCCATGTCCGCCTTGTTGTCTTCCCGGTCGGTAATGGCGGTACCGCCGATACCGCCGGGGCACACCGCGTTCACCCGGATGTTGGACCGGGCATAGTCCAGCGCCACCGAGCGGGTCAGGCCAACCACCCCGGTCTTGGACGCCGAATAGGCCGAAAGCCCTGGGCCACTCGCCACGCCCATGATCGAGGAAGTGTTGACGATCGCACCGCCGCCCTGGCGAAGCATCTGGGCGCACTCGTGCTTCAAACACAGCCAGACGCCGGTCAGGTTGACCGCGATGGTGCGGTGCCACACCTCTTCGTCCAGTTCGGCGATGGGTGCGCCGCGCGGCGCGATGCCTGCGTTGTTGAAGGCGTAGTCCAGCCGTCCGAACTCCCGCACCGCCGTTGCCACCATCGCTTCCACATCAGCCGAGGACGCCACGTCGGTGCGCACGAACACGGCCCTGCCGCCCGCCGTCTCGATCAGGTGCGCCGTCTCCTCGGCCTCGGCCACCGCCACATCGGCCACCACCACCCGTGCGCCGGAGCGGGCGAAGGCCAGCGCCGTCTCCCGGCCGATGCCCGTTGCCGCGCCCGTCACCAAAGCCACTCGTTCCATAGTTCCCCCTCTGGCGGCCGCCCGACAAGGCGCCGCTCGTATTCACTAAGCAATATGGCCTGATACTATCGGGGAAATTCGCCGAACCAACCGGCCTGTCAGGCAACCCGCCCAAGACCTGCCGTATTGGTGAGGTCAGGCAAGCCCGGAAGCCCGGCCGCCCTCAGCGGGCCCTCTCCGCCTTCTCTGCCTGCTCTTCAGCCTGCTCCTCGGCCTTCTCGCGGGCTTCCCGCGCCGCCTTCTCCCGCTGCTTTGCTGCCTTTTCAGCTGCTTCCTCAGCGTCTTCCCGGGCTTCCTTCGCCTGCTTCTCCACCGCCTTGCGCTGCTTCTCGGCGTCCTTGCTCTCGCCCTTTGACGGCTGGGCCGCCTTCACCTTTGCGGCGGTTGCCCCTTCCAGCACCGGGCCGCAGTTGGTGTCCTTGGCGTCGCCCACATCCAGGAATGCCAGCACGGCCGCCAGCGGGGTTGCCACCACGCCCAGTGCCGCGCCCGCGCCGCCGCGCGCCAGCAGCTCGCCCGAGATCGGGTTGATGCCAGGCGCCGCGAAATAGCCTTGCAGGCCGATGGGAGACTGGGCGGAGAACAGGCTCACCTTCTTCGAATCTGCTTCAATCTGCAGCCCCAGGCTTTCGTCCTTGAACGAGAACCCGCCGCGCCCCTTGATGACCGCCCGTTCGGTGTCGATCAGCACCGGGTCCGCGGCCGCCTGCCCGTCCTTCACCGTGAAGCCGATCAGCCCGCAGCGGATTTCGGCCGGTTTCTTCAGGTCGTCCGAGATCGCCGCCTCGATGAAGCCGCCGATGTCCAGCTCCACCAGTTCGTTGTTGCGCACCCACAGCGTGCCCTTCGGCAGGATGAGGGCAATGCGCCCGTTCGATGAGCCCAGGGACTTGCGCACCGTATCGCCATAGCCGCGCAGCTGCATCCGCCCCTGGAGCGTGCCGGTGGTGCCGTCCGCCAGCGCGCCGAACGAGGCCAGCAGGCGAGACAGCGGCGCGGGCGAAAGCCGCAGGTCGTAGTCGGTCGTCACCGTTTCCTGCCGGGCGTCGATGCTCACGTAGGCGGTCAGCCGTCCACCCGCCAGATTGATCGCCACCGGGTCCAGCTTCAGCAGCTTCCTGTCGAGCGAGAGTGTCAGGTCGAGGTCGTTGATCGGCACGTTGCCCGTCCGCACCCGGCCTGCCCGATAGCGCACCTCGGCATCGAAGTTGCCAAGGCTCTCCGTTGCCAGCGTCGCGTTGGGCAGCAGCCAGGGCCGCCCGCCTTCCTGCGTGATCGCGCCCTTGCCGCCCTGCGCGTCCAGCCGCTCCGGGCTGTAGCCGATCCACGGACCCACATCGATGATGTCCAGCTTCTGGCTGGAGAGGTCCGCCTCCAGCTTCAGCCGCCCCTCGCCTGACGAGCCCGCCGTATGCACCGCCAGCGTGCCCGCCAGATCGCTGTCGCCGAACCTCCCCTTCAGGTCGCGCACCCGCCAGGTGTCGCCATCCTTCCGGGCGATGCCGCGCACATCATAGGTTCGCGTGTCCGGCACCACGATGCCGATCAGCCGGAACGGCGCGGCCAGCGTCCGCCCGCGCGAGGCGACGTTGAACTCCACCCCGTCCAGCGTCGTGGTGCCCGGCACCTCGCCGGAGACCTCGACGCGAGAGCCTGCCACGTTCACCACCAGCACAAGGTTCTGCGGCCCGCCCGTCAGAGCGCCGTTCTGGCCGCGCCAGCGGGCGTCCAACCGGAACGGCAGCCCCCGTGACCGGCCCGTTCCGCGCGCCGTCAGCGGCTGGTCGACGGCATTGTCGTCCACATCCACGTCGCCGATGTTCAGGTCGACCGACAGGTCCTCCTTCTTGTCGTCGTAGCGCACGCGGCTGTCCACCACCCGCGCCGCCCTGATCTGCGGCATCTCGAAGGGCTTGTCGGTCTTCTCTTTGCCAAAGTCCCAGGAGGCCCGGCCGTTTTCGTCCCGCACCAGATTGGCGCTGCCCTTCACTACGTCGAGGCTGCGGAATCTCACGTCGCCCACGAACAGCGGCAGCACCCGAATGGAAGCATCCAGCCTCTCGGCGCGAAACAGGGCGTCGTCTGCCGCGGCGCCCGGCCCCACCCAGTCCGGATTGCTGATGGAGAGATCTTCCGTGCGCAGCCGCACGTGCGGGTCGAGGTAAAGCTGGAAGTCCCCGCCCACCTCCACCGTGCGGCCCGTCACCCGGCTCGCCAGAGACGTGGCCGGCTCCTTCAGGAAGCGGCCCTTGGTGACGTAAAGCACCACAAACAGAAGCAGGAACAAACCCACCAAACTCGCCAGAGTGATGGCGAGCACCCTGCCGAACCTGTACAGGTTACTCCGTCGCGAGGTCGTTTCGTTGCTCACGCGGATAGAACGGTGCTAAAGCGCGAGCGTTCCGGCAGGCTCGGGCGGCACTGCCAAGGCAGGCTGCCCGAGGCCCTTGTTCCATCCTACGCTCTGGTAGTTCTCCGGCCCCGGCCGCGCGCCGCAAGGCCCGCAGCGGCCAGCCCCAGCCCCATCAGCGCCAGACTGGCCGGCTCGGGCGCGTCCACCACCACCGAGCCGGACAGCCCTTCGGAAAGCGCCGTGGTGCCGAAGATGACGCCGCCGCCTACGGTCAGCGACCGATCGAAGGTGAAGGCAAGTGTACCGCCCAGATTTGCAAGGCTGACCCCAAGCCCCGCCACTTCCGGCAGCAGTTCGTCGAACAACGCCGCCGCGATGGTTGCGCCATCAAGTGCGGCCAGTTCCTCCGCCGTCAGCGTGACCTCTGCCTCGCCCAGATCGGTGATCACCCCCGCCGTGAACCGGGAGGGTTCGCCCGTGGCGCCCGTCGGATTGTATTGCCCCGTTCCCCAGTCGATGCTGCCGGTCAGGATCTGCCCGGCCACGATGTCTTCCTTCTCCTCCCCGGTTGCACCGGGGGAGAAGACGACCCTGGTGCCCCGGGTCAGGAACCTGATGGTCAGGCCGGTCGGCCCGTCGTCTTCCACGGTGAACCGCGGCACCTGGTTGGCCCGAATAGCGTCGCGGATGAGATTGCGCTTCTGCGGGGCGGTCGTGCCCGGCGGAATGAGAACCGAGATCCGGCGGGTGCCGATATCCACCGTCACCGTCGAGGCATCCGTATTCGTCGGCGTGGTGAACTCAAGGTCCACGTCGGCTGCCTTCGCGGGCATGGCCACAAGGGCGAGACCCGCAATCAATCCGCCCGTCAACATCAGGCGCAGGCCCATCCGGCCTGCCCTGCGCAGCATGTTCTGAAAGCTCATGGCTTTTCCTTATGGAGTGTTTGTGTTGCGTTGCACTCCCCGCCACCGGGCCGCCACCACTCGGGCACAGAGCAACTGGGGCAGGCAACTACTCGGGCACGCCATCCTGAACCGGCAGCCACAAGCGGCGCACTGCCATACTCCAAACCAACTATGTGCGGACAACATGCTGCACGTCAATTGCCATTTAACAGCCTCGAATTGTTAAAACACAAAACCAGACCGGGTATAAAACCCGTCAGGCACAAAAAAAGCGGCCGGGTTCTACCCCGTCCGCCGCTTACACTTTCCAGCACTATCCAGAACCCTACAGAGTATCGTCACGCTTGTCAATAGGTTTTTTCCTATCAGCATCGCAGCCGCTCAACCCCTTGCCGGACAAAACAAAACGGGCCGGCCTTTGAGGCCGACCCGTTCCGTATGGCGTTTAGCTTCCGGGCAGCGCGGAGGCCGCGCCCCCTCCCGCGGGAGGTGCCCAGGAAGGAAGCCGGGCTTACTTGCCCAGCTTGAAGCTGCCGAAGCGCTTGTTGAAGCGGGAGATCATGCCGCCATGGTCCATCATGCGCTGGTTACCGCCGGTCCAGGCCGGGTGCGACCGAGGGTCGATTTCGAGGACCATCGTGTCACCTTCCTTACCCCAGGTGGAGCGGGTCTGGTAGGTGGTGCCGTCGGTCATCTGGACGGTGATGATGTGGTAATCAGGGTGCAGGTTCTGCTTCATGGCGTGCCTCACTTCGGCTGGTTGCCGACCAGTCCGTCTGAAAGAAAGCGGGCTTCTACTCCATGCCGCCAGCCAGTGCAAGAGTTTGGGCACGCGCTCGGGCGCGCGACCGGGCATCTGGGGCACACGCAGCACGGGCATCGGCCTCGGGCGTTTTGCGCTGTCGGATTCGTCCCCGGACTCCCCGGCATATCCCATCTCATGGGCAAAGAGTCGCGCGCCCGGCCGGTGGCTTCACTGCCCGGCGTGATTGTGCTGAACCGGTGAGGCTGATAAAGGGTGCGCCCATGACCGACCCAGCCACCGCTTCCACTGCCTCCGGCGATCAGGCTCCCGCCTCGCTGGGGCGTCGCCTGTCCCAGCTTCAGACGATCTGGCGCTTCGTCACCCGTTACCCCGGGCACCTGACCGTTGCCGTGATCTCCCTGCTCGCCGCCTCGGGCGCAACCCTTGCCATTCCGCAGGGCTTCCGCTTCGTGGTGGACAACGGCTTCGGAGCGGATGATCCCAACGCCATCACGCCCTACTTCCTCGGTCTGCTCGGCATCGTCGTGGTGCTGGCGGCGGCAACGGCGCTGCGGTTCTACTGCGTCACCTGGCTTGGCGAGCGGGTCATCGCCGATCTGCGCGCGGCGGTTCACCGCCACCTGCTGACGCTCTCGCCCCAGTTCTTCGAGGAAAACCGCCCCTCCGAAATCGCCTCGCGCCTGACGGCGGACACCACCATCATCGAACAGGTGGTGGGCACCTCCGTCTCGGTCGCGCTGCGCAACCTCATCACCTGCGTTGGCGGCATCTTCCTCCTGTTCATCACCAGCCCCAAGCACGCGGCGCTGCTCCTGCTCGTCATCCCGGCGGTCGTCGTGCCCATCATCGTGCTCGGCCGGCGGGTGCGCACCCTCTCCCGCAGCAGCCAGGACGCGGTGGCCCAGGTCGCCACGCTGGCGGACGAGGCGCTGGGGGCCATCCGCATTGTGCAGGCTTTCACGCAGGAGCGCCGCGAGGCCGAGCGCTTCGGCGGCATCGTCGAGGGCGCGTTCACGGCCGCCCGCAAGCGCTTCACCGCCCGCGCCATCCTCACCGCGCTGGTCATCCTTCTTGTGTTCTCCGCCATCACCTTCGTGTTGTGGGACGGCGCGCGGGACGTGATCGCCGGCAACCTCTCGGGCGGGGCCATCACCGCCTTCGTGCTGTGGGCCGCGCTGGTCGCCGGTGCCATCGGCTCGCTGACCGAAGTGTTCGGAGACGTCATGCGCGCAGCCGGTGCCGCCGGCCGCCTGTCCGAGCTGCTGCGCGCGGATCCGATCATCAGCGCGCCCGCCAATCCGGTCGCCCTGCCAGTTCCGGCGCAGGGCCGCGTGGAGTTCGACAACGTCAGCTTCACCTACCCGTCCGCCAAGGACGCCCCGGCGCTTTACGACCTCACGCTTGCGGTCAGCCCCGGCGAGACCGTCGCAGTCGTCGGCCCGTCCGGCGCGGGCAAGTCCACCCTCTTCCAGCTGATCCAGCGGTTCTATGACCCGCAGGCGGGCGAGATCCGACTCGATGGCATTCCCCTGCCGAAGGCCGACCCGCAGGAGCTGCGTGCCCGCATGGCCGTGGTCCCGCAGGAGACGGTGATCTTCGCCGCCACCGCTTACGAGAACATTCTCTACGGTCGCCCCGATGCCACCGAGGCCGAGGTCTGGGCCGCGGCCGAGGCCGCCAACGCCGCTGAGTTCCTCCGCGCCATGCCGGACGGCATCCACACCTACCTCGGCGAGTCCGGCGTGCGCCTCTCCGGCGGCCAGCGCCAGCGCCTCGCCATCGCCCGCGCCATCCTGCGCGATGCGCCCGTCCTGCTGCTCGACGAAGCCACCTCCGCCCTTGATGCGGAGTCGGAGCGCCTCGTCCAGCAGGCGCTTGAGAAGCTGATGGCGGGCCGCACCACCCTCGTCATCGCCCACCGCCTCGCCACCGTGGTCCGCGCAGACCGCATCGTCGTGCTGGAGAAGGGCCGCATCGTCGCCTCCGGCACTCACCAGCAACTGCTCGCCGAAGGCGGCCTCTACGCCCGCCTCGCCAACCTCCAGTTCGACACCGCCGCCGAAGCGGTATCGTGAGGTCTGCGGTTTTCGAACTGGCATCTTAAGGTCAGGTCAGTGTGCGCAGGGGGAGGCCGGCCCCCTGCCAAAGTCCGGTAAAGTGTCATTGAGCAGCTTTCGAGCAGGGTGACACACCCTGCGGTTAAGAAAGTGCGATCAATCAAGAGTTTAGAGCCGCGATCTGATCCAATCAGATCGGAAACGGCTCTAGCTGCCACTCCTAAATTTGCAGGATCGCCGCGCTTTGCTCCGCCCTTCGGCAAGCGCGCAGAAACCGCCTGACAGGCGGGCTGCCAGGCGCTAACCCCTGTCGAGACTGTTTCTCTCCCGTGATGGGGTCTCGACCATGCGCCTCAAGTCCACCCTGACGCCGCGCCAGATCGGCTACCGCCTGCACCAGATCATCCTCGACATGCAGGCGGCGGACGAGCGCCTGCTCTCCCGCATCGAATTCGACACCATCACCACCGAGGAAATGCGCGCACTCGCCGCCTCGCTACTGACCGGCGACACCCAATATGTGCGCACCACCGGCGAGACGCTGGAGCAGGCCGCGCTCGCGCCGGACTGGGGTTCATGGATCGAAGGCCAGCCACTCACCACCGCCGTGCTGTCGAACCGCGCCGTGCTGCTGGATCTGCTGCCGGTCGCGCCCGAGGACTTCCCCTCGGTTTACCGCTGCACCGTCGGCCAGTTCATCGCGATCGTGAAGTGGTTCCGCCGCAACAACAAGCGCATCCACATCAACCTGCGGGACCTCGACCCCGACGTACCGCAGACCTTCGACGCCTATGCAAACCAGACCGAGTCCATCGGCCTCATCCTGCAGGAGCTTGAGGACAACAGCCTGTTCTATTGTCTGGCCGTGCGTCGCAACATCCTGTTCTCGCTGGCGGATCAGAACCGGCCGCATGACCGTCTGCGCCTGAAGCGCTATCACGGCAGCGAGCAGCAACGCATCGAAGAGTACTTCCCCCGGCTCGAGGAGGCCTACCGCAACGCTCAGTCCAGCAGTTCCGCACCGGCAGCGCAGCGCATGCGCCTCTCAGGTGCGGCGGTGCGCGGCGGCCATCTGATTCACCCGCGCCAGTTCGCGTGGCGGCTGGCCTACTACCAGGCCTATCGCGACATCTTCTCCGATATTCAGGAGAACGAGATCGACGCGCTGCTGCGCCTTTCCGACCCCCGCGCCGAGGAACTGGCCGAGCTTGCCCGGCTGGTCACGCTCTACCATCACCGCTTCACCGCTCCCATTACCGGCGCGTTCGGCGGCACCTACAACATGCGCCTGTCCGAATACGCCCCGATGCTCGATGACATCACCGCCAGCACGGTACAGGACCGCATCCACGGGGTGCAGAACCACAAGGCCGTCACCGACGCGGAAGCGGAGATCTGGGAGTGGGTCGCCACCGAGAACGTGCGCAAGGAAGACCGTCGCCTCACCAGCAACGTCAGCACCGTCTGGTCGATGATCCAGCGCCAAGCCGACGTGAAGGATGAGACCATCGACTACATCCTCAACCAGGCCAAGCCGATCACCGACGACATTCAGGCCTACCGCGACGACCTCATCTCCGCCGTCCGCTCCTCCATGCTGGAGCAAAGCCGGGTCAAGGCGGACGACCTTTCCACTGCCCGCGCCTACGCCGAGGCACTGGACCAGTACGATACCAGCCTCATCCTCGGCGAAATGGAAACGGCGGTTAAGAAGGTCAACAACATCGGCAGCCGGGTCGCCAGTCAGGTGCTCATCGGCTTCGGGGCCGGTTTCGGCGTGCCGGGCCTCGGCGGCATGCTGGCGGGCGCAGCCACGTTCGGCGTCTCGGTCGAAGGCCTCAGCGCCCTGTTTGGCGAGATCGGCAAGGAGCCGACCCAGAACAGCCTCTCCGGCCTGTTCTCCCGCGCCATCGGCAAGACTTCGGCCCGAATGCAGATCGTCGGCGTGCTGGATGACATTTCACGCCGCCAGCCGGTCCGCCGCGGCTAAGGCACCAGTCAGGCTTAAACGATCGGCTGAGGGAGTCCTGACGGGGCAAGGCGCGGCAGAGACTCTGCCCTGCCCCCTCGTCAGGCATGCAAATCTCGAATCAGCCGCCGTTGAGTCAGCCGGCGGCAGGTGCAGCGCCACCCAGCGCTTCGGCAAGCCGGGCGCGGATGGATTTGAGCTCGGAGAGCAGCTTGCGCTGGGCCTGACGATCCGGCGCCGGGGCGACGGGGTGTACCGTTGCTGTCGGTTCTGCCGGGCTTGCTCCCTGCTCGCGGGCAGGCGCAGCCGCCGGGGCCGCGCTTTGCTCAACCACAACCGCAACAGGGGCACCGCCGCCAACCGCTTCAACCTCAAGCGCGGCTTCCGAAAGCACCGCCACCACCTCGGGCACGGATTCCTCGGTTACGGCCGTTTCCGGTTGCTGCGCTCCGGCTTCTGTCACCGGTGGCATCGCCACATCGGGCTCCACCGTCAGCGCCTCGGGAATGCCGGCCTCTGCCAGCGCGGCTTCCACCTCGGCCTCTGCCAGCTGTGCGCCGGCGTCCGTGCCGGTCGCAGCTGCCCGCAGTTCTCCGGCGGTCTCGCCACCCAGCAGTTCCTCCACCAGCGAGCGCACACCCCGCTCCTTGAGCAGTTTCTGTGCGCCCTTGATGGTGTAGCCATCCACATGCAGCAGCTTGTGGATGACCTGCAGGAGTTCGATGTCCTCGGGACGATAATAGCGGCGATTGCCGCCCCGCTTCAGCGGCTTGACGGCGGGAAACTTGGTTTCCCAGAACCGCAGCACGTGTTGGGGCACGCCAAGGCTTTCAGCCACCTCGCTGATGGTCCGATAGGCGCTGGCAGACTTTCGCTCACTCATTCCCGCAACGGTCCTCCTGATCGCTCACGGCCGATCTTTCCCGGCCGGTAAACCACCGGCGACAATCAACGCCGATCAATAACTGCGATTACTCGCCAGTCGCATCGCCGTCGTTAATACGGTCGCGCATCACCTGGCTGGCCTTGAAGGTCAGCACCCGGCGCGGATCGATCGGCACTTCTTCCCCGGTCTTGGGGTTGCGGCCGATACGCCCGCCCTTCTGGCGCAGGACGAAACTGCCGAAGGAGGAAAGCTTCACATTCTGGCCCGACACCAGCGTGTCGGAAATCAGGTCGAGCACCTGCTCGACAAGCGCGGCGGACTCAGCCCTCGACAGACCAATCTCTTCGTAGACTGCCTCGCTTAAGTCGGCGCGCGTGACTGTGTTGCTGGACATGAGGTCGCCTTTGCCCTTTCGTCACCACCGAAGTAGTGAACCCTACATGACTGGACTGTGAATAACAACGCCGGTCAAATGTTCCGGTGCCAGCGAGGAGGCCGAAAAGCCTCCAAAGCATTGCCCGGGAGGGCGAAACGCCCAAAACCCGGAAAATTATGCAATCAAAAGAACTTGGCCAAGCAACTTGAACAGCGTCGCGTCCGGCGGCGCTGCCCGCGCCGCCTAGCCCGCCGCTTATCCCCAGCGCACCAGGGCCCCGCCCCAGGTGAAGCCGCCGCCCATCGCCTCAAGCATCAGAAGATCGCCCGACTTGATACGGCCATCCTTCACCGCCGCGTCAAGCGCCAGCGGAACCGAAGCGGCGGAAGTGTTGGCATGGCGGTCCACGGTCATCACCACCCGGTCCATGGAAAGGCCCAGCTTCTTGGCCGTGCTTTCCAGAATCCGGCGGTTGGCCTGATGCGGCACCACCCAGTCGATGTCCTTGGGCTCGAAGCCGGCCTCGTCCAGCACCTCGCCCACAACCGAGGCAAGGTTCTCGACGGCGTGGCGGAACACTTCCCGGCCCTTCATGCGCAGGAAACCGGTGGTGCGGGTGGAAGACGGGCCGCCGTCCACGTACAGCATGTCGCGGTAGCGACCGTCCGAATGCAGGCGGCTGGCCAGCACGCCGTGGTCGGTGTGGATGTTGCTGGCTTCCTCGGCCCGCAGCACAACTGCGCCCGCGCCGTCGCCGAACAGCACGCAGGTGGTGCGATCTTCCCAGTCGAGGATGCGGCTGAAAGTCTCCGCGCCGATCACCAGCGCGACCTTGGCCTGACCTGCGCGCACCATGGCGTCGGCCACGGTCAGGGCATAGATGAAGCCCGAGCAGACGGCCTGCACGTCAAAGGCCGCGCCGTGTGTAATCCCCAGCTTGCGCTGCACCTGCGTGGCCACGGCCGGAAAGGTATCATCAGGGGTGGCGGTCGCCACCACGATAAGCCCGACTTCCGAAACATCGACACCGGCATGGGCCAGCGCCGCCTTGGCGGCTTCTGTCGCCAGATCGGACGTCTTCTGCTCATCCGCCGCGATATGCCGCTGGCGAATGCCGGTCCGCTCGATGATCCACTCGTCAGACGTATCGACCGTCTTCGCGAGTTCATCGTTGGAGACCACACGTTGGGGCAGATAAGAACCGCAACCGATGACCCGTGACCTCAACGCGCCGCTCATGCTTCCTCCGTCGGAGCCGCCGGGCTTGCGCGGAAGTTTTCCAGATCCTGCGCAATCCTGTGGCTGATATCGTCAGTAACCAGATCATAGGCCAGACTGATGGCCGCTGCCATGCCCGGGGCATTGGCACTGCCGTGGCTCTTTACCACAAGTCCGTTCAAACCGAGAAATACGGCGCCGTTATGATTGTTCGGGTCAAGGTGGGATTTGAGCGCCCGCAAACCGGAGCGGGCGAATACGTATCCGATCTTGGTCCAGATCGAGTGCTGGAACGCCCGGCGCAGCAGGCCGGAAATCAGCTTGGCCGTGCCTTCGGCGGTCTTGAGGGCGATATTGCCCGAAAAACCGTCGGTCACGATCACGTCAACCTCGCCCACGCCGATCTTGTCGCCTTCCGTGAAGCCGACGAAATCCATAGGCAAGTCCGTCTCGCGCAGGCGCGTGGCGGCTTGCTTGAGGTCTTCCGTGCCCTTCAGGTCTTCTTCCCCGATATTGAGAAGCGCGACCTTGGGTCGGTTGAGGCCGAGAACGGTGCGGGCAAAAGCCGCACCCATGACGGCGAACTGGACCAGGTTTTCGGCCGAACACTCGGTGTTCGCCCCCAGGTCCAGCATGACCGATTCCGAACGCAAGGTCGGCAGCATGGCCACCAGCGCCGGTCGGTCGATACCTTCATGAGTTCTCAGGATGAACTTGGACATAGCCATGAGCGCGCCGGTATTACCGGCGGACACGGCGGCTTGCGCCTGCCCGTCCTTCACCGACTGGATTGCAACGCCCATGCTGGCCGTACGGCTACGACGCAGCGCCTGACTCGGTTTGTCCGAGCCAAGCACTACGTCGTCCGTATGAATCACCTCAGAGCAGGCCTCAAGCTTTGGATACTGCTTGAGAACCACCCTGATCTGGTCTTCGCGGCCAATGATCAGGAACCGGATTTCCGGAAACCTGATACGGGCAAGCTCCGCCCCGGCGAGAACCACGGCAGGCCCGTGATCGCCGCCCATGGCGTCGAGCGCGATCGTCGGACCCTGAGCCATTTTAGGTATCTGAGCCGTTGGAACCTGTGTCAGGCCGTCGTCTCGATCACCTCACGGCCATTGTAATGGCCGCAGGCGACGCAAACGTTGTGCGGCAGCTTCAGCTCGCCGCAGTTCGGGCATTCCTGATGACCGACCGGCTTCAGCGCATGATGGCTGCGACGCATGTTGCGACGCGACGGGGAAGTTTTTCTCTTGGGTACTGCCATGGCACACCTAAAAAATATCTCTTGGACCGGGGAAACCCGGCCGCTCACATGAGCGCGCGACAATACTCATTCAGCGGCCGGATTCAACCCTTGTCATCGGGTTTATTGCGTTTTTGTGCGAGTCCGGCAAACGGGGAGCGGGCCATGAGGTCTTCCTCCTCGGTCAGCAGCAGATGCCGGACCTCGGCCAGAGCCTCATCCGATGCCCGCGGGTACGGATCAAGCGCAAGGGCCAGCGTCTCGGCAACGGCCTCGCCCACGTCCATGACGTCGCCTGCCAGCGGCAGGATGTCAAGGTCGCCCTCGGCCAGCTCGAGTTCCTCTTCCGATTCCTCAACGACAGGCGAGAACTGGAGTTTCAGCGCCTCGTCCACCGTCTGCTCGACCGGATGGCTGGAGATAACGCAGGTCTGCACCACCTCGGCCTTCATCCGGCCGGTCATCAGGAAGCCGTTGCCCATTGGCTCCAGCTTCACATTCGCCACCAGGCTCCTAACGTCGGGTATCTGAAACCGGGCCGCCAGCGCCGTGCGCTCCTTCGGGGTCGCCTCAATAGTGAGTTCAAGACCGTGCAGCGGCACCTTGCCCGCCTCTACCGGACGAGACATCTCCGGCCCCGGCGTCTTCGCCGGGTTCAGCTCTGCATCACTCATGACCGCTCCTCTCCCAGCTCGCCGCGCTTCAGGCTGTCAAAGCTCAGTGCGGACAAACGGGCTTCCAGCCCCCGGGTGCGCTCCACCAGCCAGTCCAGCGCCTTCGGGCCCGGGTTCTCGCCCCGGTAGGCGTTACGCACCAGCGCATCGGCCAGCTCCACCGTATCGCCGGAGGTCAGCGCCGCGCGGTAGGCCTGCTGGCGGCCGTTCAGGGCGGAGACCATCTTCTGCACCTGCTTGCCGACCGACAGGTCGCCCACGCCCATTTCCCGCAAGCTGTTGTCCATATCGTCCACGAACAGCTCCAGCAGTTCCTTGGAGAGGGGAACGCCCGCCTCTCCTTCCTTCTGCAAACGCGCGAACGTCAGGGACAATACCAGAGCCAGCACATCGAACCGTCCGTCAACCGTGTCCGGCACCTGCCCGCGCACATACCAGTCCGGCTGGCGCACCAGATGCACCAGCGCCTCATACAGCGTTTCCGCCTGCCGACGCCTGCCAGCCAACCCAACCAGTGACTTCAACCAACTCAAGCGAATGTTTCCTTATCGTATTCAACACCCCAGGCGCTTGCCCCGGTGCCTTCTGGCGGATATGCAAGTCTCTTGATTGATCGTCAACGCGACGACAACGGAGATCGACTCGATTATGCTGCACGGCCTTGCCAAAACCCTGCTCATTGCCGCCGTGGCGGTCAACACCGCAGCCTGCACCCGGATCAAGGACACCAAGGGCTACCTTGCCGACCAGCAACTGGTCGCCGCCATCCAGCCCGGCATCGACAACAAGGATTCGGTGACCCGCACGCTGGGCCGCCCCTCGCTCCAGTCGGAGTTCGATCCGAACACCTGGTATTACGTCTCCCGACAGACCGAGCAGCTGGCGTTCCTCACGCCCAAGCCGGTGAAGCATGAAGTGTTGGTTATCGCCTTTAATGACAAGGGCACCGTCACCAAGGTGGACAAGCTGGGCAAGGAGGAGATCGTCAAGGTCGACCCCACCGGCGACAAAACCCCGACGCGCGGCCGTGAGGTTTCGATCTGGGACCAGCTGTTCGGCAACATTGGCCGCTTCTCGCCGGGCGCGGGCGCGCCGCAGTAACCTCGCCGGCGGCAATCAGCCAGCAAGACTATGATTTTCTTACTGATTTACCTGCCTTGATAAAAAAAGTTACGAAAAAGAGAATTACGGTATTGGCAGGTTCGGCACAGGTTGTTATAGACCGCGCCGAGTTTCGGGGGCGCCGAGACGGAGACGACGAAGCGCCTCATTCCCCGGTAGCTCAGCGGTAGAGCAACCGGCTGTTAACCGGTTGGTCGCTGGTTCGAATCCGGCCCGGGGAGCCACTTACGCGAAGGCCCAGATGACGCAAGTCTCTGGGCCTTTGTCGTTTCTGGGCCGTATCGCAGCCCTTTTGGCCTGAAAGCCTCCCTCTTCCGAATCATTCGTCCGAAACAAAAACGGCAGCTCCCGAAGAAACTGCCGTTATCGATTCTGTTGCGAGGACGAATCAGCCGAGAGAATCGGCGAAGGGAATCATCCCTTCCATTCGCCCGACAGCATCTTGATGATGGCCGAAAAATCCTTCCCGGCCCCGCCCAGACCGTTGAAGACCGAATAGAGTGATTCCGATTCCGCCCCCAGCGGCGTCGGCGCGCCCACTTTCTGCGCCGCCTCCATGGCAAGGCGCAGGTCCTTCAACATCAGCGCCGTGGCAAAGCCGCCCTCGTAGTTCCGGTTGGAAGGCGCCGTCGGCACCGGGCCCGGCACGGGGCAGTAGCTTGTCATCGACCAGCACTGCCCGGACGCCTTGGAGGATATCTCGAAGAATCGCTGCGGATCGAGCCCCAGCTTCTCGGCCAGATTGAACGCCTCGCAGGTGCCGATCATGGAAATGGCAAGCAGCATGTTGTTGCAGATCTTGGCCGCCTGCCCCGCACCCGCGTCGCCTGCGTGAATGACCGCCTTGCCCATGTGGGAGAGGTACGGTTCCGCCGCCTTGAACGCCTCCTCGGTGCCGCCCACCATGAAGGTCAGCGTGCCCGCGCTGGCGGCGGCCACACCGCCGGAGACGGGCGCGTCCACCATCACGAAGCCCTTCTCCGTCGCCGCTTCCACCACGCCGCGCGCAGTCGTCACGTCGATGGTGGAGCAATCCAGCATCAGCGTGCCCAATTGCGCGCTCAGGAAAACCTCGTTCTCGTAAACCTCCCGCACGTGCTTGCCTGCGGGCAGCATGGTGACCACCACGTCCGCCTCGCCAACGGCGGCCGCAGCACTCTCGGCCTGTTCGCAGCCCTCGCTGACAACCCGTTCCAGATTGGCCGGCAGCAGGTCACAGGCCAGCACACGGTGGCCCGCCTTCACCAGATTGACGGCCATGCCGCCGCCCATGTTGCCCACGCCGATGAATGCGATGGTCGCCATTGCGCTTACCCCCTCAGCATTTCGCGCGAGATCACCACGCGCATGATCTCGTTGGTTCCTTCCAGAATCTGATGCACCCGCAGGTCGCGCACGATGCGCTCGATCTCGTAATCTTTCAGGTAGCCGTAGCCCCCGTGGATCTGGAGCGCCTCGTTGGCGATGCGAAAACCCGTATCGGTGGCAAAACGCTTGGCCATGGCAGAAAGTTTGGATTTCTCCGGCGAGCCCGCATCCAACGCGCCGGCCGCCCGGTAGAGCAGCAGCCGCGCTGCCTCCAGTTCTGTTGCCATGTCGGCCAGCTTGAACTGGTTCACCTGAAAGTCCGCGATCGGCTTGCCGAACTGCTGGCGGGTCTTGGCGTACTCAATCGCGCGGTCCAGCGCTGCCTGCGCCCCGCCCAGCGAGCAGGCGCCGATGTTGATGCGCCCGCCATCCAGGCCCGACATGGCGATCTTGAAGCCCTGTCCTTCCTCACCAAGGCGGTTGGCCACCGGCACCCGGCAGTTGTCGAAGTTGACGATGCCGGTCGGCTGGGCGTTCCAGCCCATCTTCTTCTCGTTCGCCCCGAACGACAGGCCCGGCGTGCCCTTCTCCACCACCAGTGTCGAGATGCCCTTCGGCCCTTCCTCACCGGTGCGCACCATCACCACGTAGAGATCCGAGAAGCCCGCACCCGAGATGAACGCCTTGGAGCCGTTCAGCACATAATGGTCGCCGTCCCGCTCCGCGCGGGTGCGCAAGGAGGCGGCGTCCGAACCCGAAGACGGCTCGGTCAGGCAGTAGCTGGCGATCAGGTCGAGCGGGGCCAGCTTCGGCAGCCACTGGCGGCGCTGGTCGTCGTTGCCGTAGGTATCGATCATCCACGAGGCCATGTTGTGGATGGTCAGGAACGCCGCGTGGCTCACGTCGCCGGCCGACAGCGCCTCGAAGATCAGCGCGGCATCCAGGCGCTTCAGCGCAGAGCCACCCACGTCCTCCCGCACGTAGACCGCGCCGAAACCCAGGCTGCCCGCCTCCCGCAGCACGTCGCGGTCCAGCGTCTTTTCCTCATCCCAGCGCATGGCGTTCGGCCGCAGGCGATCGCTGGCGAACTTGCGGGCCATGTCCTGAATCATCATCCGGTCTTCAGACAGCTGAAAATCCATCGCTGTGACAACCCTTCTGAAATCTGCAATTTTCAAAACTCGTGGCGAAGACGGCCCGGCCCCGTGCTCCGCTGAAGCGAAGCAACAGGGCCGGACTCTCCCCTAACCTGCACGCACCCGACCAAAGCGGCCCGGCGTCAGCGGCCCGCCATCAACGCATGGTCGGGATGATGAACGACTGGTCGCCCACGTCCCCGACCGGCCAGCGCTGCGTCACCGTCTTGACCTTGGTGTAGAACCGAACGCCTTCCATGCCATATTGATTGGTATCGCCAAAGGCCGAGCGCTTCCAGCCGCCAAAGCTGTGATACGCCACCGGCACCGGGATCGGCACGTTGATGCCCACCATGCCCACGTTCACCCGCTGCACGAACTCACGCGCCGCGTTGCCATTGCTGGTGAAGATGGCAACGCCGTTGCCGTACTGGTGCTTGCTCGGCAGATCGATCGCCTCGTCCAGCGTCTGGGCGCGCACCAGCTGAAGCACCGGGCCAAAGATCTCGTCGCGATAGCTCTGCATCCCCGGCTTCACATGGTCGAACAGGGACGGGCCAACGAAGAACCCGTTCTCATAGCCCTGCAGGCTGAAGTCACGACCGTCGAGCAGCACTTCCGCCCCCTCGTCCACACCCATCTGGATGTAGGACTTGATCCGGTCGCGGTGCATGGCGGTCACCACCGGGCCGTACTGGGCGTCAGGATCGGTCGAGGTGCCCACCTTCAGCTTCAGCACTTCGGGCATCAGCCGCTCCAGCAGGCGGTCGGCGGTTTTGTCGCCCACCGGCACCACCACCGGCAGCGCCATGCAGCGCTCGCCCGCCGAACCATAGGCCGCGCCGATCACGTCGCGCACCACCTGATCCAGATCCGCGTCCGGCAGCACGATGCCGTGGTTCTTCGCGCCGCCCATGGCCTGCACTCGCTTGCCATTGGCTGCGCCGCGCTCATAGACGTAGTTGGCGATGTCCGAAGAGCCGACAAAGCTCACCGCCCTGATTTCCGGATGATCGAGGATAGCGTCCACCGCCACCTTGTCGCCATGGACCACGTTCAGCACGCCCTCCGGGCCGCCGGCCTCCAGGAACAGCTCGGCCAGCCTCACCGGCACGGACGGGTCCCGCTCGGACGGCTTCAGAATGAAGGTATTGCCGCAGGCAATCGCAACGCCGAACATCCACATCGGGATCATTGCCGGGAAGTTGAACGGGGAGATACCCGCCACCACGCCCAGCGGCTGGCGCATGGAGAACACGTCGATGCCCGGCCCCGCTCCTTCCGTATACTCGCCCTTCTGGAGGTGCGGGATGCCGCAGGCGAACTCGATCACCTCGAGGCCGCGCTGAATATCGCCCTTGGAATCGGCAATCACCTTGCCGTGCTCCAGAGACAGCATTTCCGCCAGCTCATCCATGTGCTGCTCGATGAGCACCTTGAAGTTGAACATCACCCGCGCGCGCCGCTGCGGGTTCATCGCGGCCCACGCGGGGAAGGCATTGGCCGCCACCTGCACTGCCGCATCCACTTCCTCGGCCGTCGCCAGCCCGACCCGGGCCTGCACCTCGCCCGTGTTCGGATTGAACACGTCGCCGAAGCGGCCAGACGTGCCCGCCACGTCCTTGCCGTTGATGAAGTGATTGATCATGCGCATGGTGCCTCTCCCCTCGTGGAAATCCATTCCCTCCCCCTATAGTCTGTGCAACTCTGCCCCCACCAGACCGGCTTTTCGCCGATCAGATGTGCAAAAATGCAGAGCCCGACATGTTTGACTGGAACGACCTGCGCTACTTCCTCGCCGTTGCCCGCCATGGGCGGCTGGTGGACGCTGCCCGCCGCATCGGTGTGGATCACACAACCGTCAGTCGCCGAATCGCCGCGCTGGAGCAGGCCATCGGCTGTCTGCTGTTCCACCGCTCGCCGCGCGGGCTCACGCTCACGGAAAGCGGACACCGGCTCGTACAGCATGCAGAACGGATCGAGAGCGAGACCGCTGCCATCAGTGCCGGGCTTGCAGGACAGGACTTTCAGATCTCAGGCACCGTGCGGCTGGCAACGCCGGAAGCATTCGGCGGCTTTCTCGTTGCACCCCACATGCACCGCTTCCGGGAGACCTACCCGCAACTCGACCTGGAACTGGTGGCAGAGAACCGCAGCTTCAGCCTGTCCAAGCGGGAAGCGGATATCGCCATCACGCTGGGCCGGCCGCCGTCGGGCCGGCTGATCGCCCGAAAGCTGACCAGCTATGCCCTGGGCCTTTATGGCTCGGCCGAGTATCTGTCCCGCCATAATCCGATCACCACACCGGACGACCTCAAGGGCAAGGAGTTCGTCTCCTACATCGAAGACCTGATCCATCTGCCCCAGCTCAAGTTCTTGAATGACGTGGTAAGCGATCCTGCAGTGCATTTCCGCTCAAGCTCGATCACTGCCCAGCAGAATGCCGTTGCGTCCGGTTTCGGGCTGGGGCTGCTTCACCATTTTTCCGCGTCCGGAGACCCGCGCCTCGTCCCGATCCTGCCTGAGCAGATCCGGATCGAGCGTGCCTACTGGATTGTCCTGCACGCGGATCTGCGCTCGCTGCCGCGCATCCGGGCGGTCGTGGATTTCCTCCAGTCCATCGTGGAGATCGAGAAAGCGGCCCTTGCCGGCCCTGTAGCCTTGTCTGCCGGGAGCCCGCGTTAATACCGGGCCAAAGCACCCACTGTCGGTCGCAGGGCGGAAAATCGCCCAAGATCATT
>NZ_DATBUP010000114.1:0-9311 GCF_036515995.1 Pedomonas sp.
GTCCAGGCCGAAGCCAAGGCGCCGGTGCTCGGCCATCTCGAGGGCCTGTGCCACACCTATCTGGATGCCGCCGCCGATCTGGACGTCGCCCGCCGCGTAACCCTGAACGCCAAGATGCGGCGCGTCTCCGTCTGCGGCGCGACCGAGACCCTGCTGGTCTACCGCGTGGCGGCGGATCGCCTGCTGCCCGCCGTGGCCGCAGACCTGATCGCCGCTGGATGCGAATTGCGCGGCGACGCCGAGGCTCGCGCCCTGGTCCCGAACATGAGTGAGGCGACCAAGGTCGACTGGACCGCCGAATACCTGGCCCCCATCCTGTCCGTGCGCGTGGTGGACGGCGTGGACGGCGCGGTCGCGCACATCCGCCGCTACGGTTCTGGCCACACCGAGGCCATCGTCACCACCGACGAAAGAGCCGCCGAACGCTTCGCCGAGGGCGTCGACAGCGCCATCGTCCTGATCAACGCCTCGACCCAGTTCGCCGACGGCGGCGAATTCGGCTTCGGCGGCGAGATCGGCATCTCGACCTCAAAGCTGCATGCGCGCGGGCCAGTCGGGGCGGAGCAGCTGACCACCTACAAATATGTGGTGCGCGGCGAAGGCCAGACGCGGCCCGTTTGAGCACGCGGCGGTCCAAAGGGTTGGGCACAGATCCCGTCTCAGGCTCCGTGGCGCTGCGCAATGCCGCCCGCTGGCGCGGCAAGCGCGTGGGGCTGCTGGGCGGCTCGTTCAACCCGGCGCACCGGGGGCACGTGCACATCAGCGAGGAGGCGATCAAGCGGCTGGGATTGGATGCGGTGTGGTGGCTGGTGAGCCCGCAAAACCCGCTGAAATCCGCCGAGGGCATGGCCCCGCAGGCCATCCGGCTTGCCTCGGCCCGCGCCATTGCCCGCAACCCACGCATCGTGCCGACCGACGTGGAGAGGAAACTCGGCACACAATATACCGTTGATACCCTTAAGGCGTTGGTCGCCCTGCACCCAGGCACCCGGTTCATCTGGCTGATGGGCGGGGACAACCTTCAGGGCTTCCATCGCTGGCACCAGTGGCGTCAGATTGTCCGGGCGGTTCCGATTGCCGTTCTGCTCCGCCCGAGGTATTCTGAAGCTCGCCGGTCGGCACGGGTTCTGGGTCCGCTAAAGAAAGCGCTCAAGCCCGACCGGACGGCACCAAGGTGGACGGAATGGGCCTTGCCCGCGCTTGTTTGCCTTGAACAGCCTGGTGTTGACGAATCATCAACGGCACTGCGGAAGCAACAGCCGGATTGGACAGATGCATATGGTCACACCACCAAGTAGGGAGAAAGGATTGCCTCCGATTGCCGCCGCTGAAAGTGGCGTTCAAAGTCAGGCCGCGAATGAAGCTGGTCTGCATGATCTGGTTCTCAGATCCCTCGACGACGACAAAGCCGTCGATGTCATTTCCATTCCGCTGAAGGGTAAAAGCTCGATCGCCGATGTGATGGTGATCGCAAGCGGTAACTCGTCGCGGCACGTCGCCTCGATGGCTGACCGCCTCATGGAGCGCCTCAAGGCCGAACTCGGCGTTGTGTCGCGGGTTGAGGGTCTGCCGCAGGCGGACTGGGTTCTCATCGACGCTGGTGATGTGGTTGTCCATTTGTTCCGGCCAGAGGTTCGTAGCTTCTACAACCTCGAGAAAATGTGGTCGGTGGAGGTCCCCGCCGGGCCTGCCGCAGCCTGATGCTGCTGCACATCGTGGCGGTGGGGCGGATCGGGCGTTCGCCCGAGGCGGAGCTTGTTGCCCGCTATGCCGCGCGGCTTGGCCCCACCCTCAAGATTACCGAACTGAGCGAACAGAAGGCGCAGCGCCTCCCTCCCCCCGAGGGCGGCGTGCGCACTGTCGTGCTCGACGAGCGCGGCAAGATGCTGACGTCCGAGGCCTTTGCGGGAAAGCTAGGCGGCTGGCGGGACGAGGGCGTGCGCGAAGTACGTTTCCTCATCGGCGGGGCTGACGGTCATGCCGAGGAGGTGCGGCAAAGCGCCGACATGCTTCTTTCCTTCAGTCCGATGACTTGGCCGCACATGATGGTTCGGTCTATGTTGACCGAGCAGCTTTACAGGGCGATGAGCATCCTTGCGAACCATCCCTACCACCGAGGCAACTAGGCGTAGCGCGTGACAGCTTTGCGCAAGACCGGACTGCTGGCCGTGCTGACGGCGCTCGCCCTGACGGCGGGCCCCGAAGGCGCACGCGCGCAAGCTGAGAATTCCGCGCGTGCGACTGCGCAAAACGAAACATCCGCGCGCTCCCGCCTCAAGGAGGTGGAAGCGGGCATGGCGGAGGTGAAGAAGCGCCAGTCTGCCCTCAAGAAGGAGGCTGACAAGCTCTCCTCCGAAATCAATGTGACCGAGCGGGACATGGTGGCCATCGCCAAGGCCATCCAGACGCGCGAGCGCAACCTGTCCCAGATCGAGCAGCGGCTGAAGACGCTGGCTGCCGAGCGGGACGTGCAGGTGAAGGCGCTCAGCGCCGGACAGAAGGACACGGCCCAGCTGATCGCCGCGCTCCAGACCATGACGCGCCGCCCGCGCGCGCTCATGTTCCTGCGCCCGGCCTCCGCATCGGACACGGTCCGGTCAGCCAACGTCATGATGGCGGTTCTGCCCGCGCTGCAGGATCGCACGGCGGTGCTGCGCCAGCAGGTGGCGGACCTGAACGAGACCCAGGCCGCGCTGACCGGCGAGGAAGAAAACCACCGCAAGGAACTGGAAGGCCTGCGCAAGGACCGGAAGGATCTGGAAACACTCCGCGCCGAACGTGAGAAGCAGCGTGCCGGGGTATTGAAGGAAGCCGAGGGCGAAAACGCCCGGCTTCAGAAGATGGCCGGCGAGGCGAAGGACATTCAGGACCTGCTGGCAAAGCTGGAGGCCGAGGCGCGCCTGCGCGAGAAGTTCGCCAAGCTGCCTGCGCCGCGCCCGCGTCCGGCGGGGCTCGCCGAGCGGGTGCGCGCCAGCCGCCAGCCGGCGGTGGCAGAGGCACCCCGGAGTCAGCCGAGCGTTCAGCAGGGCAGGCGGTCGCCGCCAACCGTTGCGATGACGCCTCCGGTCAACATACGCGGCGGCTTCCGAATGCCCGCCGAAGGTCCGGTTACGCAGCGGTTCGGCGCAGCGACGCACGGGGGCGGATCATCGAAAGGCATCTTGATCCGCACGCGCCGTCAGGCACAAGTTATAGCACCGTCCAGCGGTCGTGTCGTTTTCGCTGGACCGTTTCGCGGTTATGGCCAACTCTTGATTATCGCGCACGGCAATGGATATCATTCCTTGCTTGCAGGTATGGCGCGGATCGACGAGAAAGTTGGCGCTTCTGTCCAGGCCGGCTCGCCGGTCGGGGTTATGGATGCTGCGGATCAGGGTGATCCGGAGCTGTATCTGGAGCTTCGCCAGCGCGGGACCCCGGTTGATCCCCTGCCTTGGCTGAGTGGGCGTACCGCAGGATAAGGTCAGGCTCTACATGGCATTTACACCCCGGCGTCGTTTCTCTCTGGCAGCTAGTGCCCTTGCGTGGTGTCTCGTCGCCCAGCCGGTTCTGGCCGCGCCAGATACGGAAACCTACCGTCAGCTTGATCAGCTCATGGACGTGTTCGAGCGCGTGCGCGCCGAGTATGTTGAAAAGGTTGACGACAAGAAGCTGCTGGAAGGCGCGATTGACGGCATGCTTGCCGCGCTCGATCCGCACTCGAGCTTCCTTGACGCTCGTGACTTCGAGGTGATGCGCACCCAGACCGAGGGCGAATACGGCGGCCTCGGCATCGAGGTGACGCTGGAAGACGGCACCGTGAAGGTGGTCTCGCCCATCGATGACACGCCGGCCTCGCGCGCCAATATCAAGGCGGGCGATTATATCACCCACATCAACAAGGAGCCGATCTTCGGCACCACTCTCACCGAAGCGGTGAGCAAGATGAAGGGCCCGCCCAAGAGCTCGATCACGCTGACCATCGTGCGCGAAGGGGCCACCAAGCCGTTTGACGTGACGCTGACGCGCGAGATCATCACCCTGCGCCCGGTGCGCCATGAGGCGATGGGCTCGGTCGGCTACATCCGCGTTGCCCAGTTCAGCAAGCCCACGGGTCCGGGCCTGCGCAAGGCGATCTCCTCGCTGCAACAGCAGATCGGCGCGGACCGGCTGACCGGCTACGTGCTTGACCTGCGCCGCAACCCGGGCGGCCTGCTCGATCAGGCGATCGAGGTGTCGGACGCGTTCCTCGAAAGGGGCGAGATCGTCTCCCAGCGCGGCCGTCGCAAGCAGGACATCCAGCGCTACTACGCCAAGCCGGGCGACCTGACGGGCGGCAAGCCGGTCGTGGTGCTGGTGGACGAAGCCAGCGCCTCGGCCTCGGAAATCGTGGCGGGCGCGCTGCAGGATCAGCGCCGCGGCATCGTCATTGGCCAGCGCACCTTCGGCAAGGGCTCGGTGCAGACGCTCATTCCGCTGTCGCCGGACACGGCGCTGCGCCTGACGACCGCCCGCTACTACACGCCGGCCGGCCGTTCGGTGCAGGAGCTGGGCATCGATCCGGATATCGAGGTGCCGCAGCTGTCTGACCCTGATCTGAAGGACCGGCTGACCCTGCGCGAGTCTGACCTGCGCAACCACCTGCTCAACGGCAGCAAGGCCGGAGAGAAGCAGGAGGAACGGGACAACAAGCCCGATCCGCGGTTCCAGAACGTGACGGCGGAAAGCCTGAAGAAGCAGGGCATCACCGACTTCCAGCTCGACTATGCGCTGAAGCTGTTGCAGCGGATGGGCGGCCCGACCGCGCGCGTCGCAACCAACTGACCCTTGGTTCGGGATGCGAGCAGGACCGGACGACGACTTTCCTGACGATGAAACGCACCGTCGCCCCCTGTGGCAGTGGCTGCTGGCGGGCGCGGTCGGCCTGTTCATCTTCATAGGTCTGGCCGTCGGCTTCACCGGGCTGCTGACAACCCACGTCCGGCACGTTCCGGCCTCCGCCGTGCTGGCGGACCTGCCGCACGCAGAACCCATCCGTTCGGGCTCGCAAACGCCTGAGATCGCGCAGTCCCAAGCGCGGGCAGCTGATGTGACCGAGGCTGCCGAAGCCGCGCTGCCTGACCCTGGTGCCTCCGCGTCAGCACCTGCGTCCGTATCCACATCCGCGCCTGCCCCTGCGCCTGTTCCGGCAAGCGTCATCCCCGCAGGGCCGAAGATCGTGCTGCTGCTGGCCGATGCGGGTGCGAACCCGGCACTCACTCGCAAGGCCATCGACCAGTTGCCGCCGCAGGTGGCGTTCGGCTTCAATCCGTATCCGAAGGATCTGCCCGCGCTGGTCGCGGCGGCGCGGGAGCGAGGCCACGAGATCTGGCTCGGCATTCCCATGGAGCCGCTGCGCTATCCGCAGGTGAACCCTGGTCCGCAGGCGCTGCTGCTGAATTCCGCGCCCGAGCGCAACCTGAAGCGGCTGGAGTGGGTGCTGAACCGCATCGACGGCGAGGTCGGCGTTTATTCCATCATGGGGTCGGCCTTCACCACCCGGGAAGCCGCACTGCACCCGGTGCTGGCGGCCGTGCACGGTAAGGGCCTGCCGTTCTTCGACAGCCGGGCCAGCGGCAAGACCCAGAGCCGCGCAATCGCAAAGACGCTGGGCCTGCCGCTGCTGGTCAATGACAGTTTCGTCGGCAGCCCGGTGACGGCACAGGCCATTGCCGAGCAGTTGGCAACGCTGGAGCGTCTGGCCCGGTCGCGCGGGGTGGCGGTGGGCGTCATCGAACCGTCCTCGCTGGTGCTGGAGCAGCTGGCGGCGTGGCTGCCGCAGCTGGCGGGCAAGAAGATCTCGCTGGTGCCGCCGCGGGCCCTGCTGGACGCGCAAGGTAGCGCGGCACGCTAACATCCCCACTTGAAACGGCAAGGCCTCGGCTGGCCGAAAGCGGCTGTTGCAAGGGGCGCAATCTGCTAAAGGCGGGGCAGTTTTGACGTAACCACCGGTGGGGCGATGATCCGCAGGCTTTATGATTGGACAATGCGGCTGGCAGAAGGGCCGCGGGCACTGTGGAGCCTTGGCGCGATCTCGTTTGCGGAAAGCTCGTTCTTCCCCATTCCGCCTGACGTGGTGGTGGTGCCCATGGTGCTGGCCCGGCCTAAACAGGCTTGGCTCATCGCCACCATCTGCACCGTGGCATCGGTGCTGGGCGGCCTGTTCGGCTACTTCATCGGCTACTACGCCATGGAGTCGATCGGCGAATGGCTGATCCAGCTGTACGGCATGCAGGAGAAGGCGAGCGAGTTCCACGCCAACTATGCCGAGTGGGGCCTGTGGGTCATCCTGATCAAGGGCCTGACGCCCATTCCCTACAAGCTCGTCACCATCGTCTCCGGCGCCGCGCACTTCGCCCTGCTGCCGTTCATCGTCGCCTCCGTCATCACCCGCGGTGCCCGCTTCTTCCTCATCGCCGCGCTGCTGCGCGCCTATGGCGAGCCCATCCGCACCTTCATCGAGAAGCGCCTGACCCTGGTCACCACCCTTTTCGTGGCTGCCCTGGTTGGCGGCTTTGCGGTACTGAAATACATATGACGAGAATCGGATGGGCATTGGCGGCGGCGGCCGTCACTTCGGGCGCACTGCTGGGCGGGGCGCTGGCGTTCCAATACATCGGCGGGTTGCACCCGTGCGAGATGTGCCACTGGCAGCGCTGGCCGCACATTGCGGCGCTGGTGTTCGCCGCAGGCGGGGGCCTCGCGCTGGCCAGGCCGCAGCCGGGCGCCGGGCAATCCGGCTTTACGCGGATCGCTGCCGTTCTGGCGGGCATTGCATTGCTGATGACAGCGGCCATCGGCCTATTCCACGTCGGCGTGGAGCAGGACTGGTGGGAAGGGCCGACAGCCTGTTCGGTGATTGGCGGCGGACAGAGCGCCGAGGATATCTTTGCCACCGTGATGGCCGCGCCGGTCATCCGCTGCGATGAGACCCCCTGGTCCCTGTTCGGCATCTCAATGGCGGGCTATAACGCCCTGATCTCGTTCCTCATGGGAGGCTTGGTGCTATGGCTGAGCATGACGCGCAAACGCTGACAGAAACCCCTCGGGCCAAGGCTGGCACCACGGAGCCGGGCAAGCATCTGCCGGGCTCCCCGACGCTGAAGGAGCGCGCTGCCGCCATGGTGCGCGTGGATCAGGCGGGCGAGTACGGTGCGGCGCGCATCTATGCCGGGCAGATGGCCGTCATGGGCAGCCGTCACAGCTATTCGGGCGAGATCCGCCGCATGGCGGAGCAGGAGCGCCAGCATCTCGATCGCTTCAACCAGATGATGACGCAGCGCGGGGTGCGCCCCACCGCGCTCCAGCCGCTGTGGAGCGTGGCAGGCTTCGCGCTGGGCGCGGCAACGGCCCTGATGGGCCCGCGTGCCGCCATGGCCTGCACCGCCGCCATCGAGGATGTGATCGAGAAGCACTATGCCCAGCAGCTTGAAGAGCTGGGCGACAAGGACCCTGAACTCTCCGCCGTTGTGAAACAGTTCCGTGACGAGGAACTGGAGCATCATGACGCCGCTATTGCCCATGGGGCCGAGGAAACTCCGGGCTATGCGCTGCTCTCGGCGGCCATCAAGACCGGCTGTCGCATCGCCATTCGGGTATCCGAGAAGATCTGAGCCAAAGAGGGGGCGTCTTCATGCGCAAACTTTTGTCCCTGTTGATCGGAGCGTTCATGACCGTAAGCACTGCCCACGCCGCGCCGGAATCCACTCCGGGAGCAGCGCCTGAAGGACGTTATGCCGTCGCCGTTCATGGCGGCGCCGGACGGTACGATTACAACCAGTTCACCGAGGAGCAGAAGGCTGCCTACCACGCCGGCCTGCGGGAAGCCCTGCTGGCCGCCCAGAAGGTTCTGGAAGCCAACGGCACGGCGGTGGATGCCGTTGTTGCCGGTGCCATTGCGCTGGAGAACAACCCGCTGTTCAACGCCGGCAAGGGCGCGGTGCTGAACGCGGAAGGCGAGGTGGAGCTGGACTCCTCCATCATGGATGGCAGGACGCTGGAGGCCGGTGCCGTCGCCGGTCTCAAGTCCACGAAGAACCCGATCCTTGCGGCCCGCGCCGTCATGGACAAGTCCGAGCACGTCATGCTGCAGGCGGCCGGGGCCGAGGCGTTCGCCAAGGCGCAAGGGCTTGAGCAGGTGCCCAACAGCTACTTCATCACGCCCGAGCGGCAGAAGCAGCTGGAAAAGGCCAAGGCCAGCCAGGAGAAGGTGAACCTCTCCAAGTTCGGCACCATCGGCGTCGTCGTGCTGGACCGCCACGGCAATCTGGCGGCGGGCACCTCGACCGGCGGCCTGACCAACAAGCAATGGGGCCGCGTCGGTGACAGCCCGATCATCGGCGCCGGCACCTATGCGGACAACGCCTCCTGCGCCGTCTCCGCCACCGGCCACGGCGAGTATTTCATCCGCGCCACCGTCGCCCGCACCATCTGCGCGCTCGTGGAGTTCAAGGGCATGTCGCTTGAAGACGCCGCCAACGCGGTGGTGAAGGACAAGCTGGTGAAGATGGGCGGCGAGGGCGGCGTCATCGCCATCGACCCCAAGGGGAACATCGCGCTCGTCATGAACACGCCGGGCATGTTCCGCGGATCGCTCAAGGAAGGCGAGGAGCCCTATACGGGCATTCTGGGCAACGACTGACCCTCTGCCTCCGGCAAACCAAAGAAACGGCTGTGATGCGGTCTCAGGGCCCGTCACGGCCGTTTTCTTTTGAAGAGGTGCAAAGCAGGAGCGGGCCATGGCGGCAAGGCGCTGGCGCGAGGTGCGGGAGGAGGCAGTGGAGGTGCAGGATGCGCCACGCTGCGCCCTGTGCAGCCGGCCGCTGGGCGCGAAGACCGAGTGGCACCACGTCATCCCCAAGAGCCGGGGCGGGCGCGATGTCGTGCCGGTCCATCCCATCTGCCACCGCACAATTCACGCCACGCTGACGGAGGCGGAGCTGGAGCGGTTTTACCCCAGCATGGCGGACCTGCGCGACCATCCCGAGATCGCCAAGTTCCTCCGCTGGGTGGCGGACAAGCCCGCAGACTTCCACAAGCGCACCGAGCCCAGAGGCGGCCGCAAGCGGCGATGATCGCATTTCACCGAACGGGAAGGGCTCAAGAGTTCAGCCACTGCTCGAACACCGGGCCGACCAAGGCCCCGACCGTTACATCAAGCGTAAGGGCGGCCACGAACGTGGCGGCGGCGGTCGGCAGCTTAGACTTATTCGACTAAAAAGGCCGGGAAGCAGTCGCGCTTCCCGGCCTGAAAAAGTCGCTCAAGGCGTCGTTGGACCGATCAGTCCGTCAGG
>NZ_DATBUP010000115.1:0-30552 GCF_036515995.1 Pedomonas sp.
GCCTACCTGCGCGAGACCGCCATCGCGGACATTCATACCGTCGGCACCTGCCGCATGGGCCGCGATGCCCGGGCGGTGGTCGATCCGCAGCTGCGGGTGCATGGCGTTGAAGGGCTTCGCGTCGTTGACGCCTCGGTCATGCCCATGGTGCCGGGCGGCAACACGAATGTGCCGACCATGATGATCGCGGAGAAGGCGGCCGATATGATCCTGAAAGCGTAATGTTTCAGGTTATTCGGCCTCTCCCCGCCGGGCTGCACCGTTTCCGCGTCGGGGCGAGGCATATCCGGGGTGACGTTTCGCTCGATCCGGCGCGGCCGATTTGCCGGCTTGTTTCGTCTTCAGGGGTATCGGTGCGTCAATGCGTAGCAAATGCGTCATTTGGCTATGCATATATTAAAGATTACGCGATTGACTAAGTATCTTGCGAAGTGATGCGCACCAAGGTACGATTGCTAATGAAATGCCCCTTGTGTTTCGGGGATGTCTGGGAGGAGGATGAACATGGCAACTTCCGCCGAATATGGTCTGGGCGAGTTCGCCTTCCCGCGCGGATGGTTCATGATCGCGGGTTCGGAAGAAGCAACCACCAAGCCGATTCCGCTGCGGTTTTTCGGTCAGGATATGGTTCTGTACCGTGGTGAGACTGGCACGCCCCATCTGGTGGAAGCCTACTGCCCGCACATGGGCGCTCACCTTGCCAAGAACACCACCTCCTACATCGTGCGTGACGGCGAGCAGGTGCAGGGCGATTCGATCCGCTGCCCGTTCCACGGCTGGCGCTTCGGCCCGGACGGCAAGTGCGATGACATTCCCTATTCCGAGAAGTTCATCCCCAAGGCCGCCTGCCTGAAGACCTTCCATATCGTCGAGCGCGCCGGCATCATCTGGATGTGGCACTGCCCTGAGGGTCTGGAGCCGCAGTGGGAACTGCCGAACTTCGGCGGCCACTGGAACGAGCCGGGCTGGGTCAACTGGAAGATCGACTTCATGGGCGATCTGAACTGCCACGGCATCGAGATCGTCGACAACATGGCGGACTTCGGTCACTTCGTGCCCATTCACGGCGCGAAGGACTTCACCTACTTCGCCAACGAGTTCAAGGGCCACATCGTCCACCAGTACTACAGCGCGGGTCACCGCACGCTGACCACCAATCCGGAGGATCAGCTGGTGCTGGACACCTGGTACGAAGGTCCGGGCTTCCTGCAGTCGGAAATGGGCGGCGCTTACCCGTCGTTCATCATGATCGCCAACACCCCGATCGATGACGGCAAGGTGCGCTGCTGGCACGCCCTCATGGTGAAGGTGCACGATGGCAGCCGCGAGACCACCGACGCGGATCGCGCAGCCGCTTTTGAGTATCAGGAGATGAGCCGCCTCGCCTTTGCCCAGGATGTGGAAATCTGGGACAACAAGCGTGACTGCTTCAATCCGCTGGCCATTCCGCAGGACGGCCCGTACGGCAAGGTCCGCATCTGGTACAAGCAGTTCTACAACCCGCGTGATCGCGCTGGTGATTTCCAGAAGCGCGTCAATGGTCTGACCGTGACCATGGACAAGCGCCCGGCAGGCAAGACCTCCGCCGCGGGTTAAAAGACATGGGTCGGGTCGTCGCCGAGTGCGGCGGCCCGCTCCGCTTTCCGGCATATCTTTCCGCCTGACATAAGAATATTCAGTGCTCCCTCCGCTGGAAGGGGCAGCGGTGGAAGGGTGCGCCCAATTCATAAAAAGCCCGGACAGGCCGTCGCTGCCGCTCTCGGCTCTGTCCCTTACGTTGTGGGAGATCGTCAAGTCATGGCCAATGAACGCAAAGTTGCCGTCGTTACCGGCGCAAGCCGGGGTGCCGGTCGTGGCATCGCCATTGCCCTGGGAGAAGCGGGCTGGCGCGTCTATGTCACCGGCCGCACAGTCACGCCGGGCGTCGCCCCGCTGCCGGGCACCATCGGAGACGCCGCTGAAGCCGTGACCGCCGCAGGCGGCGAGGGCATCGCCGTTCAGGTCGATCACTCCAGCGAGGCCGAGATCGCCGCCCTGTTCGAGCGGGTCCAGCGCGAGAGCGGCCGTCTTGACGTGCTGGTCAACAACGTCACCTTCATCCACGATGATCTGGTGAAGCCCGGCCCGTTCTGGCAGAAGTCTGCGGATCTGGTGAACATTCTGGATGTGGGCCTGCGCTCGCACTACCTGGCGTCCTACTATGCTGCGCCGATCATGGTGAAGCAGGGCAGCGGCCTCATCACCTTCACCTCCTCGTTCGGCTCGGTGTGCTATATGCACGGCCCGGCTTACGGTGCGCAGAAGGCCGGCGTCGACAAGTTCGCGGCCGACATGGGCGTTGATTTCCGCGGAACCGGCGTTGCCGCCGTTTCGCTGTGGATGGGCCCGTTGCTGACCGAGCGCAGCAAGCGCACGCTGGCCGAGCACCCGGAGCAGTACGAAGGTTTCATGTCGCAGGCCGAAACGCCGGAATTCAACGGTCGCGTCATCCGCGCCATTTCCGAGGATCCGAAGCTGGACGAGTTGAACGGCCAGACCGTCATTTCCGCTGAAATGGCAGAGCGCTATGGCATCACAGAGGAAGGCGGCCGCAAGCCGCCGTCCCACCGCTCCATGCTGGGTGATCCGCGCATTCCGCACCCGGCGATCGTGCAGTAACAGCAGCCACAAGCTGCAACGAAAAAAGGGCGGCTCGCTAATTGCGGGCCGCCCTTTTTCTTTGCGCGATCAGCAGATCAGGCGGTTTGGCCGCCATCCACCGACAGCGTGATGCCGGTCACGTTGCAGGCATCGCTGGAGGCAAGGTATGCCACCGCGCCCGCAATTTCCTCCGGTGCGGAAGACTTCTTGGTCTTGGGGAACAGGGTTGCGATCTTGCTCATGTCCAGCCACTCCGGCATCGGGGCGACCTTGGTGTTGAGCGGCGTGTCGACCGCGCCGGGGCAGATGGCATTGACGCGCACGCCCTTGTCCGCATGTTCCACCGCCATGGAGCGGGTGAGGCCGATCACGGCCGACTTGGTGGCCGAATAGGCCGGAGCGAACGCCACGCCCTGAAGCCCTGCGGCGGAGGACATGTTGACGATGTTGCCCTGCGTTTCCAGCAGATGGGGCAGCGCCGCGCGGCTCACATGGAATACGGCGTTCAGGTTGACGGAAATAATGCGGTTCCAGGCATCGGCGGTGTAATCGACCGAGCGGCACCACTCCATGATGCCGGCGTTGTTCACCAGCACGTCGATGCGGCCGAGTTCGGCAACCGACTCCGCCACAAGCCGGTCGCAGTCTTCCACCTTGCTGGCATCGAACTTGATCGCCTTGGCCTTCACGCCGTGCTGCGCGGAAATGGCAGCGGCCACTTCAGCGGCGCCCGCCTCGTTGATGTCGGCCACGATCACGTTCGCGCCTTCCGCTGCCATCCGCTCGGCGGTCGCCTTGCCGATGCCCGATGCCGCGCCGGTAACGATGACCGCCTTGTCTGCAAATCGCTTCAATTCACTTCTCCCCGCGCGGGCAGCCGCTTGAGATTGCCCGCGCATTCTTATTCTCGTTTTCCTGTCGTCAGCCTGCCTTGGGCAGCATCTCGACCAGTTCCAGCAAATGGCCTTCTGGGTCCTTCACGAATGCCACCTTGATCCCGTGCTCTTCGAGAAGACGGGCAGGGCGGTGCAGTGTGCCCCCGGCCGCCAGAACTGCCGTGATCGTTGCATCCACATCCTCAACCGTAAAGCCGAAAATGCCTTCGCCCGGTTTTGGTGCAGGCTGGTTGATGTAGCGGATGACGATGAGATTGTGCCCGCCGTCATAAGCGCCGTTGGCGGAAAGAATGGCCTCGTCCAGTTCGAACTCGCCCTCGCCCGTCTGGAACCGCAGCACAAGCGCTAGTCCCAGCACGTCGCAATAGAATCGCTGGGCCGCGTCGACGTCGCTGACCACGATCTTGGTGAAGGAAAACTGGGAAGCCGCCATTGCAGAAATCTCCTTTTGAGTATCTACTTACTTCTAGCGGCCGGAGGAGTCGCTGGGAATATGTCCCCCCTGATTAATTGCGCAAACAAGTATACGCTCAGCATTACTGTTCACTGATTCGCACGCATCATGACCTCTGGTTCCGCAAAAGGAGTGCGCATGACCGAGACCTCGAACCTCACCAACGAAGGGAATGTGCGCCTTGCGCACGTGTGGCGAAACTTCTGCAACGAGCTGGCCGAGGCGGGAGAGGTGCTCCTGCGCGCTGAATCTCCCGCAACGCCGCTCGATCAGGCGGAGGGGCTGCGCTATCTCAGCCGTCTCACCCGCACCGCGCTCAACATGCTGGTGGACTCGTCCGATCCGGATTTTCCCCGCATTTTCCAGCTGACCGATGACAAGATCAAAATCGGCGCGGACAATCCGGACAATATCTACGAGCAGGCCGTCATCAAGGGCGACCGGCAGTATCGCATCTGGGGCAAGCGGGGCACGGTGCCTTACCTGAGCCTCGGCACCAAGGCCAACCGCTACGCCGTTGACGGCACCATGGTCTCGACCGGCGAGATCGAATTTGCCGATGTGGATGTGAACCCGGACGGCAGTTTCGAGATCATTGCCAGCACGACGCCGCATGCGAAGAACTGGCTTCCGATGGCGGATGATACCTCTCTCCTCATCATCCGCCAGACGTTCGAGGACAAGAAGACGCAGGTCCCTGCCGAGATCCATATAGAATGCATCGGCGGCCCGCCTCATCCCGCGCTGCTCACGCCCGAGGTGATCGAGGCCCAGCTTGCGGGGTCGGCCGCGTGGGTGAGGGGCACCGCCAATACTTTTGCCGACTGGTCGGAGTGGTTCAAGCAAACCCCCAACCGGATTTACGAGGCGGACCAGTCCGTCTGGTATCGCGCCGGGGGAGATCCGAAAATCTGGTACGGCCACGCCTACTATGATCTCCAGCCCGGCGAGGCATGGGTGCTGGAAGTCATGCCGCCCAAATGCCGCTTCTGGAATTTCCAGATCGACAACTGGTGGATGGAATCCCTTGATCACGTCAACCACAAGATCTGGATCAACAGCGCGCAGGCCAAATACGAGCCGGACGGCCGGGTCATCGTCGTCTGTGCCGAGGAGGACCCCGGTTACGGCAACTGGGTGGACATCGCCGGGCACCGGCAGGGCACCGCGCTCTGGCGCTGGATCGAGGCGGAAGACTTTCCAACCCCCAATTGCCGGGTCGTCAAACTGTAAAGGACTGATATAAAAAAGGAGGGGCCGATCGGCCCCTCCGTCTTTCCGATCAGAACTTTCAGCAAAATCAAACGGCCAGAATTTGCCGCGCCTGCTCCGCCAGTTTCGGGTTGGCCTTGGTGCGCAGGTATTCGATGCGCTCGGCCACCATGGACTCGGTCATCTCCGGCTGGGTCGAGCACCAGAACTTGTTCTCTGCCACCTGCTCCAGAATGACCTTGCAGCCTTCATCCAGATCCATCCCGTAGGCGGCCATCATGTCGTGCATCGCCTTGCGGTGACGGGCGGCGCTGTCCGGTTCGCCCTTGCCTGCCTCGGCATTGAAGATGCTGGTCTTCATCATGCCCGGGATCACCGAGCATACATGGATCGGGAGATTGGCCAGCTCCATTTCCAGATAGAGGCACTCGCTGAACGACTGGATGGCGTGCTTGGTCACCATATAGGCGGTCTGGGTCGGCATCATGCCGAACGAGCCGACCGAGGCGAGGTTGGCGATCCACGCTTCCTTGCCGGTCTTGATGATTCTCGGCACGAAGGCGCGCACGCCGTGAATGACGCCGTGGATATTGATGTTGAGCGTCGCCTCCCAGCGCTCCGCCGGAATTTCCCATGTATACCCCAGAGTCTCGATGCCGGCGTTGTTGACCAGCAGCCGCACCTCGCCGTGGCGGGCGAACACCTCCTCGGCCAGCCGGTCCAGTTCGGCGGGCTTTGAGACGTCCACCACCATCGCCTCGGCCTTGCCGCCGTTGGCCCGGATCTCCTCGGCTACCTTCTCGGCCGCCGCGCCGTTGATGTCGGTTACAACCACCGTCATGCCGAGCGCGCCCGCGCGCCGTGCCAGACCGGAGCCGATGCCCGCGCCCGCGCCGGTAATGACCGCAACGCCCCCGGAGAATTTCTGCTTGTCGATTGCCATTGTCTCTCCCCCGGCCAGGATATGCCCCGGCCTTATTCCGTGCTTGATCTTATTTGGCGAACTGGCGTTTCAGGAAGGTGTTCGCATCGGCCATTGCCTGCTGTGCGCCGGGCAGGAAGCCGACCCACGAGACGAAGCCGTGGATCATTCCCTTGTAGCGCTGCACGTCAACCTCGACGCCCGCGTCCTTAAGCTTCTGGCCGTAGTTCTCCGCATCATCGCGAGACGGGTCGCATTCCGCCGTGCCCACGAACGCCGGGGCCAGCCCCGCGTGGCTTTCTGCCCGCAAGGGGGAGGCGCGGAAATCGTGCTGCTCCCGCTCCGGGTCGGTCAGGTACTGGCTCCAGAAATACATGGTGTCTTCGCGCCGCAATATCGGCCCGTTGGCGTATTCCTTGGCCGATGGGGTCTCGACCGAGGGATAGTTGCACGCGCCATAGAACAGGACCTGCGCGCGTAAGGCAGGAGCGCCGGCGTCGCGGGCGAAAATAGCCGACACCGCCGCCAGCGAGCCGCCGGCGCTGTCTCCGGCCACGCCCATGCGCTCCGGGTCGCCGCCAATCTCGCGCGCGTTGGCATAGGCCCACTGGGTTGCGGCCCAGGCGTCCTCGATCGCGGCCGGGAACGGATTTTCCGGCGCAAGCCGGTAGTCGACGGAGACGACGATGCTCTCCGAGCCGGCGCACAGGCCACGGGCAATCATGTCCTGGGTGTCGAGGTCGCCCACCACCCAGCCGCCGCCGTGGAAATAGACCACAATGGGGAACGGGCCGGTGCCAACCGGCGTGTAGAGGCGAATGGGCAGCTCGCCGCCCGGGCCGGGAATGGTGCGGTCCTCAACGGCGGCAATCGGCACGTTCGGGCCGGGAATGGCGGTCGAGCTGTCGCGTACGGCCTTGCGCAGCACGTCGACGGGAATGCTGCCTGCGGTTGGAAACTCCGGCGCGTTGGCAAGCATCGCGGCAATTTGCGGATCAACTGTCATGTGGAAATCCCTGCTTCTGGCTTCAGCTGGCTTCAATAAAAAGGGAAGGGGCGCAGGCCGCTCCCCTCAGCCCAGCTCGACGACGGACAGCACGTGGCTCTTGTGGCCGGGGAAGACGTAATCGATCTCGATCACGGTGCTCTCGCCCAGCGTGCCGCTGACCAGAAGGTCGGTCTCGATAAATACCTGAAGGCCGTTGCGCCCGTAAGCGTAGCGCGTCACGTCGCCGAACGCCGGAGAGGCATCGAGCCGTGCATCGATCTGCGCATCGCCCGGCATCGGCCGGTTGAGCGTGATTTTGAGGCGGCCTTTGAACGCGGGGTCAGTCGCCTCCAGCGCGCGCAAATCCAGCACCAGCTGTTCCACCGCTTCCAGCGAATCCGCCAAGAGGCCGATATGGAAGCTGTACTCCGGGTCGGCCACCAGGGCGGCGCGCATTTCGCCCACGCTTGGGTGTTCCTCGGCCGTGCCGATCTTGAGCGCATCGCGAACCGCGTCCACCAGTTTCTGCTGCGCCTCCGGCACGGCTGACAGATAGAAGATGCCGTCGCCGCGCGCATAGTGGTCGTTGTGCACCACGAACCGGTAGAAGTGCGTACCGTTGGGCAGCGGCAGATCCTGCGTTTCCACAAGGCCGATCAGGCTGAGCAGTTTGGCGGCCGTTGGGCCGTCTTCCGGGCGGGCATAGTGGAGGGCCACGTGGCCCATGCTCAGACGAACACTTGTTTGCGTGTTTTCAGCAGCGTTGATCAACGCATCCTCCCCTTCTGATTCTCGCCTGGCAGCTGAAATGCGCTGTGGCGGTCGACAAAAATTCTTCTATTGTCGACAAGAGACTATCTTGCCCGGTTACGGACGACAAGAAGTAAGTAACAACTCACCGCAGGGTTTCCGGGGGAGGTATTTGAACCAGTGGTGAGATGTCCGGCTTAAAAGCCTTGTTTCATCGGGGCTTGGGTCGGGCAGGGCAGGAGGACGCCGCCGGGGGACATGCACGATTTTGGCAGATCGTGGCAATATGGCCCTCAACTGACGACTATATAGGGATTTCCAGAACGCGCTTGACAGGTTGCGTAGAGAACCGATAGAGTTTTTACGCATAAAGCAGGCATTCAGGGACTGCAAGCAACAGGAGAATTCAATCATGAGCGTTGTCGATACAGCAGTGTCTGCCGCTCACGGTGTGGCGCAGGGCGGAGCGGAGCAGGGCATTCCGTCTCCGGAAGTTCTGATCGAGCGCGCTCGTGCGATGATTCCGACTCTCAAGGCTCGCGCCGCGCAGACCGTCGCGCAGCGCAAGGTGCCGGATGAGACCATTGCAGAGCTGCAGGAAGCCGGATTGTTCCGCATCCTTCAGCCGAAGCGCTGGGGCGGATACGAAATGCACCCGAACGTATTTTACGAGGTGCAGAAGCTGCTGGCCGAAGGCTGCATGTCCACCGGTTGGGTGTATGGCGTGGTCGGTGGTCACCCGTACGAGCTGGCGCTGTTCCACAACCAGGCGCAGATCGACGTTTGGGGTGAAGACACCTCCATTCTCATTTCCTCGTCGTACCAGCCGGTCGGCAAGGTCGAGCGCACCGAGGGCGGCTTCTATCTGTCGGGCCGCTGGGGCTTCTCTTCCGGCTCCGATCACTGCCAGTGGGTTCTGCTGGGCGCCATGATCCCGCCGGAGAAGGAAGGCGATGCGCCCGACATGCGCACCTTCCTTGTGCCGCGCAAGGATTACGTCATCGACGACAAGTGGCACGTGTTCGGCCTGCAGGGCACCGGCTCGCAGGACATCGTGGTCGATCGTGCCTTCGTGCCTGATTACCGCACCCACAAGTCGGTTGACGGCTTCCTCTGCCGCAATCCGGGTCAGGCCGAGAACGACGCGCCGCTTTACTGCCTGCCGTGGGCGCAGATCTTCCTGCGTCTCGTCTCCACCTCGGCTCTGGGCGCTGCCAAGGGCGCGGCCAAGACCGCTCTGGAGATCGCGCAGAGCCGCGTGTCCACCAACACCGGCAAGGCATCCAAGGCCGATCCGTTCCTGCTCTCCGCCATTGCACGCGTAATGGCGCAGGTGGATGAAATGGAAGTCACGCTCCGCCGCAACATGGACGATATGCTCGCTCATGCCGAGCGCGGCGAGGACGTGCCGATGGAAAAGCGCACCCTCTATCGCTTCCAGTCCGCGTCGGTTGTGCGCCGCTGTGCGGCGCTGGTGGACGAGTTGCTGCCGCTGCTGGGTGGCCGTGCCATCTATATGCACAGCCCGATCATCCAGCCCTGGCTTGATCTGATGGCCGCGCGTGCGCACGTCGCCAACGACCCCAACAATACCGCAGCCGATCTGGTCGGCGGAATGCTGGGTCAGCCGCCGAGCTTCATGTTCGTGTAAGAAGCCGGAAGATAGAGCCGAGAAAACAAGGTCAGGTCAGGGAGTCGCGAAATGGCGGAGCTTCGCAGAAGCGTTCACAACGTTGAAGGCGGTTATGACATCGTCATCAACGAAACCGGTCCGGAGAACGGCGCCGCCGTGGTGTTCATCCACGGCAGCGGCCCCGGTGCTTCGGGCCAGTCGAACTTCCGTCAAAACGTCCCGCCGTTTGTGGATGCGGGCTTCCGCGTCGTCCTGCCTGACCTGATCGGCTACGGTGAATCCTCCAAGCCGGAGGGGATCGACTACACCCTCCAGCTGTTCACCGACACGCTTTATGAAGCACTGCAAAAACAGGGCATCACGAAGGCGACGCTGGTCGGCAATTCTCTGGGCGGCGGCATCGCCCTCCAGATGGCGCTGGATCACCCTGAATTTATCGAGCGCCTCATCCTCATGGCTCCGGGCTGCATCGAAGAGCGCGAAGCCTACTTCGCCATGCCGGGCATTGCGGGCATGGTCAGCTCCTTCGGCGGGCCGGACTTCAACGAGGACGAGCAGCGCCGTCTCATCACCAATCTGGTGCATGACCCCATTCACGTCACCGACGCGCTGGTGAAGGAACGCTTTGCCGTTGCCCGCACCCAACCGAAGGACGTGATCGTGCGCATGCGCACGCCGAACCTCCAGCCGCGCCTTGGCGAGCTGAAAATGCCGATCCTGGTGTTCTGGGGCAGTGCGGAGCGTTTCATGCCGCTCTCCGGCATCAACTACTTCCTCGACCAGTGCGAGGACGTGCGTGTCATCACCTTCAACAAGGTGGGTCACTGGGTGCAGGTCGAGCGGGCGGACGAGTTCAACCGTTATTCCGTCGAGTTTCTCCGTGGCTGAGACTGTTCTCAAAGCGGCTGATGCCGCTCCGGGTGGTGCCGTCCTGTCCGATGAACTTCGGGCAGGGTTCAAGGGGGCGATGCGCCGTCTCGCCTCGGGCGTGGCCGTCATCACCGCCAACGGTGCCAATGGCCCGCTGGGCCTGACCGCAACCTCCATCACCTCCATGTGCGCGGAGCCGCCGACCGTTCTGGTCTGCGTCAACCAGTCGGCGAGCATTCACGGAGCGCTGGCGGTTGGTCAGCCGATCTGTGTCAATCTGCTGGCGCGCGACCAGCAGGACGTCTCCGGCGCGTTCGGCGGCAAGCTGCCGCCCGAGGAGCGCTTCGGCGTCGGCAACTGGGAGCCGGACCACAACGGCGTGTCGCGTCTGGTGGATGCGCAGGCCAATATTTCCGGCACCATCGATCAGTTGACGCCCTACGGCACCCACAGCATCGTCATTGTCCGCGTTGAGGACGTGCGCCTCACGGGGCCGGTATCGCCGCTTATATATCAGGACGGAGGTTATCTGTGACCGATCGCTCCGGTGTAATCGAAAAATACGCCGAGGAACTCTATCAGGCGCTGCGTGCCGGCCAGACCGTACCGCCGCTGATGGGGCGTGACGCCTCGCTCACCATCGATGACGCCTACGGCATTTCGCTGGGCATTCTGGACAAGCGCGTGACGGACGGCGAGCGCGTCGTCGGCAAGAAGATCGGCGTCACCTCCAAGGCTGTGCAGGACATGCTGGGGGTTCACCAGCCGGACTTCGGTTTCCTGACCGACCGCATGTTCATCGAGGGTGACATCGACATCAAGGCCAACGGCCTGATCCAGCCCCGCGCCGAGGCCGAGATCGCTTTCATCTTGAAGGACTCGCTCAAAGGTCCGGGCGTCACCGCCGAGCAGGTGATCGCCGCCACCGAGAGCATCGCGCCCTGTTTCGAGATCGTCGACAGCCGTATCCACGACTGGAAGATCGGCATCGTCGACACGGTCGCCGACAACGCCTCGTGCGGCGTCTACGTACTGGGCGAGGCGCGGGTCGACCCGCGCGCGCATGATCTGCCGTCGCTCCACGTCACCGTCACCAAGAACGGCGAGCCCTTGTCCGAGGGCTATGGCTCGGCGGTGCAGGGCTCCCCGGCGGAGGCCGTCGCATGGCTGGCCAATACGCTCGGCGCGTATGGCGTCACGCTCGATGCCGGCGATGTCATTCTGTCCGGTTCGCTGGTGCCGCTGGCCCCGGCCGTTGCGGGCGACGTGTTTGAAATGGAATTGCATGGCGTCGGGCGCTGCGTCGCCCGCTTCGTCTAATTCAGGAGGAACCCATAGTGACCAGGGTCAAGGCGGCTATCATCGGTTCGGGCAACATCGGCACCGATCTGATGATCAAGATGATCAAGTATCCGCAGAACATGGAGCTGGTTGCGGTTGTCGGCATCGACCCCAATTCGGAAGGTCTGGCCATGGCGCGCGAGCGCGGTGTCGCCACCACCCATGAGGGGATCGAGGGCCTGAAGAAGATGGACGTGTACCCCGAGATCGGCATTGTATTTGATGCCACCTCGGCCTACGCGCACAAGGTCCATGACGAGGCCCTGCGCGCCGACGGCAAGCGCGTGGTCGACCTGACCCCGGCGGCCATCGGTCCGTTCATCATTCCCCCGGTGAACATGGAAGCCAACCTGGGCGCCACCAACGTGAACATGGTCACCTGCGGCGGCCAGGCCACCATCCCGATGGTTGCGGCCGTCAGCCGCGTCGCCAAGGTGCACTACGCTGAGATCGTGGCGTCCGTGTCGTCGCGCTCGGCAGGCCCGGGCACCCGCGCGAACATCGACGAGTTCACCCGTACCACCGCACGCGCCATCGAGGCCGTGGGCGGCGCGGAAAAGGGCAAGGCGATCATCATTCTGAACCCGGCCGAGCCACCGATGATCATGCGCGACACCGTCTTCACCCTGTCCGAGGGCGCTGACGAGGAAGCCATCCGCGCATCGGTCAAGGAAATGGTCGCCGAGGTGCAAAAGTACGTTCCGGGCTACCGCCTCAAGCAGGAAGTCCAGTTCGAGCGCTATGGCGACAACAACAAGCTGAAGATCCCGGGCCGCGGCGAATTCACCGGCGTCAAAACCTCCATCTTCCTCGAAGTGGAAGGTGCCGGCGATTACCTGCCGAGCTATTCGGGCAATCTGGACATCATGACGGCTGCGGCCAAGGCGACCGGTGAACTGATCGCTGCCCGTATCGCCAAGGGAGTTGCGGCATGAGCTTTGATCCCACCACCACCAAGCTGTACATCCAGGACGTGACGCTGCGCGATGGCATGCACGCCATCCGCCACATGTACGGGATCGATCACGTCCGCAGCATCGCCAAGGCACTCGATGAAGCCGGCGTTGATGCCATCGAAGTCGCTCACGGCGACGGCCTGTCCGGTGCGTCCTTCAACTACGGCTTCGGCGCGCACACCGACTGGGAGTGGCTCGAAGCGGTTGCGGACGTTCTGAAGAAGTCCGTGCTCACCACCCTCATCCTGCCGGGCGTCGGCACCGTTGAGGAACTAAAGCGCGCTTACGACATCGGCGTGCGCTCGGTGCGCGTCGCGACCCACTGCACCGAGGCGGACGTCTCCAAGCAGCACATCGGCATCGCGCGAGATCTGGGCATGGACGTGTCCGGCTTCCTCATGATGTCACACATGGTGGACCCCGAGACGCTGGCCCAGCAGGCACTGCTCATGGAAAGCTACGGCGCGCAGTGCGTCTACGTTACCGACTCCGGCGGCGCGCTCGACATGGACGGCGTTCGCGCCCGCCTTCAGGCCTATGACCGGGTGCTGAAGCCGGAAACGCAGCGGGGCATCCACGCTCACCACAACCTGTCGCTGGGCGTCGCCAACTCCATCGTCGCCGTGCAGGAAGGCGCGATCCGCGTCGACGCTTCGCTGACCGGCATGGGCGCGGGCGCGGGCAACGCGCCGCTGGAAGTGTTCATCGCCGCGGCCGACCGTAAGGGCTGGAACCACGGCTGCGACGTGAATGCGCTGATGGACGCCGCTGAAGATCTGGTGCGCCCGCTCCAGGATCGCCCGGTGCGCGTCGACCGCGAGACCTTGGCTCTGGGTTATGCAGGCGTTTATTCCAGCTTCCTGCGTCATGCCGAAAAGGCGGCCGCGGACTATGGTCTCGACACCCGTCAGATCCTCGTCGAACTGGGTCGCCGCAAGATGGTCGGCGGTCAGGAAGACATGATCGTGGACGTGGCGCTCGATCTGCTGAAGGCGAAAGCCTGAGCGTAAAACAAGGGCGGTCGGGTCCCGGCTCCTGGAGAGTCGGCCCCGCCGCCCGCACATCACCGGTCCCGCCGGATAAACCCGGTTGAACTGGCTGGTAGCATGTGATTCTCTGGCGGCAGGGAAGGGGTTCGGCCCTTTCCCTGCCGTTTGTTTTTGGGCACATCGCCGGAAATTCCCGAGTCTCGGTCGGCTTTTGCCCCACCCCCCCATTTCTCTGCTAACACATGTGGCGAAAACAGCGCAGTATATCGTGTATTTTAATGCGCATCTGCGAAGCCTGTTGCCACAACGGGTCGCGGATGCGTAGTATCTCCCTGTTGCGTTACTTTGCTGGCCTCGGGGGAGGAAACCGCAAAATGGGGCGGGCAACGTCCCTGCGGCCGGCATAGGGGAGAGAATAATGAAGTCTGTATCTGTGTCGCATGCGGGTCGTGTGCGTGTCCTTTCTTTCATTGGTGCGTCCGTAGTCGCTTTGGCGTCGTCTCAGGCTTTGGCGCAGGACGCCGCGGCTCCTGCTGCCGCCGCGCCGGCTGCGATTGATGACGCGTACAACATGGGCGAGATCATCGTGACCGCCCAGCGTCGCGAACAGAATCTGCAGGAAGTTCCCATCGCGATCTCCGCCGTCGGCGAGAAGTTCCTTGAGCGCCGCAACATCACGTCCCTCGAGCAGCTCGGCTCGATTGCGCCGAACGTGAAGATCGAACGCAGCTCGGGCAGCTCCACCGCATCGCAGGTCGCGATCCGCGGCGTCACCACTCTGAACCCGTCGATGAGCTGGGAACCGGCCGTCGGCATGTACATGGACGGCGTTTACCTCGGCAAGGCGCAGGGCAGCTTCTTCGACGTTGCCGACATCGAGCGCGTCGAGGTTCTGCGCGGTCCGCAGGGCACGCTTTATGGCCGCAACACGCTGGCCGGCGCTGTCAACATCATCACCAAGAAGCCCACGGGCGAACTGGGCGGCAAGGCTCAGGTGTCGGTCGGCAACTACGATTACCACCAGGCTCGCGCCAGCATCGACCTGCCGTCCTTCGGCGATTTCGCCGTGAAGCTGTCGGGCCAGATCACCAAGCGCGACGGTTTCTATGACGTCGTAGCCAACCCGGTTGCCGGTGTTCCGACCGCCGGCGCGCCGGTCATCGACGAGCTGGACAGCGTGAACAGCAAGAGCGGCTTCGTGCAGGTCCGCTACGATCCGGGCAATGGCTTCGTTGCCGACTATTCGTTTGACTACAGCAAGGTCAATCAGCGCCCGTCCTGGAACCAGCCGTATCGCGTTGGTGAAGGCGGCATCTTCGATCCGACCTCGCCGGCCTACGCTTTCGGCGGCGCGTTCTTCCCGTATGAGAAGTACGTCAGCGAAGACTATCAGCGCGACGCCTCGGTCGACTCCAACAGCTACGATCGCAGCCGCGTCTATGGTCACAATCTGACCCTGCGCTACGATGCGGGTGACCTGGGCGAACTGAAGTCGATCACCGCATACCGCGACGTCAAGGTTGACGACCTGCTCGACCTGGACGGCTCGCCGCTGCCGCTGGCCGAGTCCGCCCGTGACTCCGATTACAAGTTCTTCAGCCAGGAAGTGCAGCTGGCCGGCAGCCAGGGCAGCTTCGACTACGTGGTCGGTCTGTTCTACTCGTCGGACAAGGCATCGACGCTCAATCCGCAGAGCTTCTTCGGCGGCGCAAGCACCTATGATTCGCGCTTCTCAGGCAAGACCAAGTCCTATGCTGCCTTCACGCAGGTTGACTACCACGCAACCGACGCGCTGACGCTGACCGCCGGTCTGCGTTACACGCACGAGAAGAAGAACATGGGCCGCTACTATGTGGACTTCGCGAACCCGGCCAACAGCTTTGCGTTCAACCTCGACAAGGTTCCGGGCAAGATCATCCCGGGTCTGATCGATGAGTCGCAGATCGACACCGGTGACTCCGCCAGCTACAACAACGTGTCGCCGACCGTCGTTGCCAACTACAAGTTCTCTGAAGAGGTGAACGGCTACGCGAAGTTCGCCAAGGGCTTCAAGTCGGGTGGCTTCAACGGCGAGACCGTTGACGTTCGCGAGCTGCACAATCCGTACAAGCCGGAGAAGCTGGACAGCTACGAAATCGGCCTGAAGACCCGCCTGTTCGACAACCGCCTGTCGCTGAACATCGCTGGCTTCTGGAACGAAACCAAGGACATGCAGCTGTCGGTGTTCACCGCCGAGGGTGCAGCCTCCTCCTACGTTCTGAACGCAGGCAAGGCCCGTGTCCGCGGCGTTGAAATCGAAGCCAACGGCCAGATCTTCGACGGACTGAACTTCGTGGGCTCGTTCGCCTATCTCGATGCCAAGTACAAGGAGTACATGGAAGGCGGCGTCAACGAAGCTGACAACCGCGGCTTCATCTTCGCTCCGAAGTACCAGGTCAGCGCAAGCCTTGATTGGCGCGCTGTCGAATTCGGCAACGGCAGCCAGCTGAACCTGATCGGCGATTTGAACTACGTCGCCAAGGCGTTCAACTACCCGTACGCTCTGGAAGGCCGCACCGCGGCTGGCCAGAATGCTTACGAGACGCAGATCCCGGCCCGCACCGTGGTCGATTTCCGCGCCGTGCTGAGCAACATCCCGGCCGGCAATGCCGACTGGACCATCTCGGCATACGTGAAGAACGCGTTTGACGTGAACAAGCCGCGCACGTTCATGGACTTCGGCAGCAGCTTCGGCGGCCTGACCGTTGCCAACTACATCGATCCGCGGACCTACGGTCTGACCATCGGCGTCAACTTCTGATCCGATGTGAATATCGATCAGCCGGCGTAAAAGCCGGACGCAGAGGGGTGCTGGAAACGGCACCCCTTTTTTTGTCTGCGCCGTTGAGCTGGATTTATTTGTGTTGCTTAATTAACGCAGTTGAACGCCGTTTGCAGTGCGCATTTGGGCAAACTATTGCCATTCATCGTTTCATATGCGCAGCATGAAAGTGTTAGATTGCTTAGCTGACCGGGCACCAAGACCACAAAAATATGGGCCCAGAAAATGGTCCTGCGGTCGGCATTGGGGAGATTCAAATGAAGTCAGTTCTAGTAGCGCGCGGCGGTCGTACGCGTTTTGTGTCGTTCCTGGGTGCATCGGTTGTCGCCCTGGCATCCACTCAGGCGTTTGCGCAGAACGCTGCTCCGGCCGCTGATGAGGCGTACAGCCTCGGCGAGATCATCGTGACCGCACAGCGTCGCGAGCAGAACTTGCAGGAAGTGCCCATCGCGATTTCCGCCGTTGGCGAGAAGTTCCTAGAGCGCCGCAACATCACTTCGCTGGACCAGCTCGGCTCGTTCGCGCCGAACGTGAAGATTGAGCGCGGCTCCTCCAACGCAACCGTTACCCAGATCTCGATTCGCGGTGCCACGACGCTGAACCCGGCCATGACCTGGGAACCGGCTGTCGGCCTGTATCTGGACGGCGTTTATCTCGGCAAGGCGCAGGGCGGCTTCTTCGACGTTGCCGATATCGAGCGCGTCGAGGTTCTGCGCGGTCCGCAGGGTACGCTCTATGGCCGCAACACGCTGGCTGGTGCTGTGAACATTATCACCGCCAAGCCGACGGGCGAGCTGGGCGGCAAGGCGCAGGTTTCGGTCGGCAATTATGACTACGGTCAGGTCCGCGGCTCGCTGAACCTGCCGGCTTTCGGCGATTTTGCCGTGAAGCTCTCGGGCCAGATCACCAAGCGCGATGGCATCTATGACATGGACCCCTCCTTTGGCGGTCCGGATGAAACGGATGACCTGAACAGTAAGAGCGGCCTCGTGCAGGTTCGCTGGACCCCGTCCGACGCGCTGACCGTCGACTACTCCTACGATTATTCCAAGATCAATCAGAACACCGCTTATACGCAGCCGTACGGCTACTCTGAAGGCAGCATCTTTGATCCGAGCTCGCCGTTCTATTCGGGCCTTCCCTATGCCGACTTCGTGAACAAGGACTGGCAGAAGGAAGGCGCATACAATAGCAACGCGTTCGAGAAGAGCCGCATCTACGGCCACAACCTCACCATCGCCTATGATGCCGGCTCGATCGGCGAGGTGAAGACCATCACCGCATGGCGTCACCTGACGTTTGACGACACGCTCGACCTGGACGGCTCGCCGCTGGCGCTGGCCCAGTCCAGCCGCGACTCCACCTACCGCTTTTTCAGTCAGGAAATCCAGCTTGCCGGTTCGGCCGGGAACTTCGATTACCTGGTGGGCGCATTCTATTCGGCTGACCGCGCTGCGGTCCTGAACCCGCAGACCTTCTTCTACGGCGCCAGCACGTATGACTCGCGCTACTCGGGCCGCACCAAGTCTTACGCTGCCTTCTCGCAGATCGACTGGCACGCAACGGATGCTCTGACCGTCACCGCTGGTCTGCGCTACACGCACGAGAAGAAGACTATCTCGCGCTACTACATCGACCACGCCAACCCGGCCAACAGCTTCGGCCACAACATCGACGACATCCGCGGCAAGATCCTGCCGGGCGAGCTGACGCCGGGCCAGACCTTCACCGGTCCGGACGCCAAGTACAACAACGTGTCGCCGACCCTCGTCGTCAACTACAAGCTGGACGAGGAAATCAACGCCTACGCCAAGTACGCCAAGGGCTTCAAGTCGGGCGGCTTCAATGGCGAAGCGGCGGATCCCCGCGAGCTGCAGAACCCGTACGGCGCGGAGAAGGTCGATGCTTACGAAGTGGGCATCAAGTCGCGCCTGTTCGACAACCGCCTGTCCCTGAACGTTGCAGGTTTCTGGAACGAATCCAAGGACATGCAGATGTCGGTGTTCACCGCGACCGGCGGCACCGCGTCCTACGTCCTGAACGCGGGCAAGGCGCGCGTCCGGGGTATCGAAGTCGAGATGACCGGCCAGCTGGCCGACGGCCTGACGCTCGTCGGCTCGCTCGCCTACATGAACACCAAGTACAAGGAGTTCATCGACGGCGGCGTTGACGTGGCGGACAACCGCGCCTTCATCCACTCGCCCAAGTGGCAGGGCAACCTCAGCCTTGACTGGCGCGCGGCTGAGTTCTCCAACGGCAGCCAGCTCAACCTGATCGGTGATCTGAACTACACGGCCAAGTACTTCATCTATCCGTATGCTCTGGTCGGCACCACCGCGTCAGGCCAGAACGCCTACAACACCCAGGCACCGGAGCGCACCATCGTTGACCTGCGCGCCGTGTGGGGCAACCTGCCGATGGGCAATGCCACCGGTTCGATCTCCGTGTTCGCGAAGAATATCTTCGACGTGAACAAGCCGCTGAACTTCATCGACTTCGGCGCGAATTTCGGCGGTCTGACCACCGCGAACTTCATCCAGCCGCGTACCTACGGCGTCACCTTCGGGATCAACTTCTGATCCAGATCTGACACCTGAAAAAAAGAAGGGGTGCCGGAAACGGCACCCCTTTTTTATCGCCTTTCTGAGCAGGGCAGGGACAGGCACGTTTTCCTCGGCCCATGAAAAAGCCGTGGCCCGCACATCGTGCAAGCCACGGCTTTTTTATTGCCCTGAAGCTCCGTTTCGGAAAATCAGTCCTTCGGCGCAGGAATATTGGCAATTTCAACGCCGTTGGCGTCTGTTACCTTGCCGTCGAAAATCAGGCGGGGCTCGGAGCGGCTATAGGAAATGCGCCAGCCCTTCTCGGTGCGCACATAGCGGTCGTGGTAGAAATTGCTCAGAAGCCGGAAGGTTTTGAGTTCCGGGTGGTAGGTCACGAATGCCAGGCTCCAACGCGCCTCGGCGTTGTTCTCGTCGATCACGTTGATCTCGGCGTTGTGCGCCTGATGGCTGTCGATGATCGGTGTGGTCGCCGCCAGCTGGCTGAAAATCTCGATCAGGCCTTCGCGGTCATGAAACGTGCCGATCGGGGGGAACACGATTTCGGCACCCTTCTCGATGTAGCACTCGCGAATGGCATCGATATCCTTCGCATCGCAGGCGTTCAGATAGCGCGCCTTCAGGCGGCGGATTTCCGATTCCGCTTCCAGGCGGGCAATGCGGCGTTCAAGGTCGGTCATTCTACTCCCCCTTTTACGAGTTCAATGATTATATTGACGCCGGGCTTTTGAATTCGCAATTATTTCGTCATCACTGTGCGTAAAAGGCATATACTGGGCCAACTTCCGCGCTTGCATGCGTGGCAACCATAACAATGGGACTACGAAGACATGGGGCTTCTTGAGGGGCGGGTTATTTTTATCACCGGAGCGGCATCCGGCATCGGCCGGGCGACGGCTGCGGCGTGCCGAGAGGCCGGTGCCGCCGTTGTCGCTACGGATCTGGGAACGCCCGAGGCCATCTGCGCGTCCGTTGGTCTGGGGGAGGGTGATCTTGCCCTGACACTGGATGTGACAGATGAAACCGCCACCATTGCCGCAATCTCCGCTGCCGTCGCGCGGTTCGGCACGATCGACGGCGTCGTTGCCTGTGCGGGCATTGTCGGCGTGGGGGCCGTGCATGCGGTCGAGCGTGACGTCTGGGACCGTACGCTGGCCGTGCATCTCACCGGCACCTTTCTCACCTGCAAGCATGCCATTCCGGTCATGCAGAAGGCGGGCCGGGGTTCGGTCGTCACGCTCTCCAGCGTTTACGGCATGACCGGCGGCACCGAGAACACGCCGTACAATGTTGCCAAGGGCGGCATGCTGCAGCTGACCCGCTCCATGGCGGCGGACTACGGCCGCGCGGGTATCCGCGTCAACGCGATCAGCCCCGGCTATATTGAAACACCCATGACCAGCATGCTCAAGAATGCGGGTCCGGTGGAGGATCGGTTTATTTCCATGCATCTGCTCGGCCGCTATGGCCAGCCGGAAGAGGTGGCTCGAGTGGCCCGCTTCCTGCTTTCCGACGAGGCGTCGTTCGTGACGGGCGCAAACATTCCTGTTGACGGTGGCTTTAGCTCCGCCCATTTGCTTTCGGCCTGATTACATGCGTACGCGAGGCATTGCCGAGGGAAATGGCAAAATGACTTCAGGCCCGACCGAGCTGCACGAGCTCGACGAGATCGACCGGAAGATTATCGAATTGCTCACCCGCAACGGGCGGGCGACCAACCAGCAGATCGCGCGCAAGCTGAACCTTGCCGCGGCAACGGTTAGCGCCCGTATCCGGCGACTGGAAGAGTCTGACGCCATGCGCGTTGTTGCGGTCTCTGACTTCAAGGCGTTCGGGCTGAACGCGCTGATGGCCGTCGGCGTTGAGGTCGAGGGGCGTCCGGCCGAGGACGTGGCGGCGGATCTGGCCACCCTGCCGGAGGTGTTCAGCGCCCATCTGGTGACGGGCCGCTATGACATAGAGCTGCTCGTCGCCCTGCACAGCATGGATGACCTGCCGGATTTCCTGCTCGCCAAGGTGAGCCAGATCGCCGGTATCCGCAGCCTCGACCCGTCCATTGCGGTCGATGTCATCCGCTATGAATTCGATGTCGCGCCCGTGGCGAGCCGGGGGAGCTGATGAACGGAACTCAACTCGATGAACTGGACCTGCGGCTGATCGAGCTGCTGTCGCGGGATGCCCGCGTCAGCAACCGCCGCATCGCGGCCGATCTGGGCGTGACCGAGGGCACCATTCGCGGCCGCATCAAGCGGTTGCAGCAGGAAAACCTCATCCGCTTCACCGCCATCACCAACACCGCCTATCTGGGCTCGCCCCAGCTGGTGTTCCTCGGCATTCAGGTGGAGCAGTCCCGGGTGCAGGAAGTGGCGCGTCAGATCGCGGATTTCCCGCCCATCAACTGCGTCATCATCACGCTCGGCCGCTTCCATATTCTGGCCATCGGCCTGTTCCGCGATCTGGACGAGGTGCTGGACGTGGCCAACAACAAGATGCGGCAGGTGGAGGGCGTTCGCCATGTGGAGACGTCCGTCGCGGTCAAGACGATGAAGTACAACGATCGCATGGCCCGCATCACCCGATCCATCGAGATCGAGGATGACGAGGACGACGACGAATAGAACCTGCAACCTGGAAAGACTGTGGCCGTTGGGAGGTGGTTCGCCTCCCCCTATCGGCTATGGTTGCAGCCGTTTCACACATAAGCACCAATAAGTGAGGGGGAGGGACCCATGGGTCGTTTAGAGGGCAAGGTTGCCATCATTACTGGCGGCGCGCGCGGCATGGGCGCCGAGACGGCCAAGCTGTTCGCAGCCGAGGGCGCATCGGTCGTCATCACCGACATTCTGGCCGATGAAGGTGAGGCGCTGGCCAAGCAGATCGGCGAGAAGGCGCTGTTCGTGCGCCATGACGTCAGCAACGAGGACGACTGGAAGACCGTTGCCGAGCAGGCGCAGGCCCGCTTCGGCCGCATCGACGTGCTGGTGAACAACGCTGCCGTCGTCCACTTCGCTGGTATCGAGCAACTGACAAAGCCGGATTTGGAGCGCGTGCTCGGCATCAACGTCATCGGCCCGCTGCTCGGCATCAAGACCATCGGCCCGATCATGAAGGCGCAGGGCAAGGGCGCCATCACCAACATCTCGTCCATCGATGGTCTGCGCGGCTGCAACGGCCTGTCCGCCTACACTGCCTCCAAGTGGGCGGTGCGCGGTCTCACCAAGTCGGCGGCGTTGGAGTACGGCCCTCATGGCGTGCGCGTCAACTCCATCCATCCGGGCGGTGTGGACACGGTCATGGGCAACCCGACCGGCCGCAAGGATGCCGAGCTGAACAAGGACTACACCAACGTTCCGCTCCAGCGCATCGGCCGGCCGGAAGAGATCGCCAGCGCCAGCCTGTTCCTCGCCAGCGATGACGCCTCCTACGTCTCCGGCGCTGAACTGTCGGTCGATGGCGGCTGGTGCGCCGGCTACTACCAGCCGGCCCTGCCGGGTGCGCCGGGTCAGAACTGAAAAGACCAGGGCTGATTCCCGGCCTTGGCCATCTAAAGAAAAAGCCTGCGCCTCTCCCTGGAGGCGCAGGCTATTCTTATTGCAAGGGGTGTGCCTCAGGCCGCGCGCGGCATGAACGGTGAGATCGGGGCCTCCTCCGGATAGGTAACCGGCGAGCCGATATCGTAGGCGGCGTTCAGCGTGCGGATGAACTCCGGATCGTGCAGCGGGTCAGACGGCGTCTTGATCTCGATGCCCTTGGCGCGCACGTCCTTGATCAGCGTGTCGAACACCTGATCGTGGGTCAGGTCCGCGGTGTGGTCCATGTTCTTCTTCAGCTCGGCGAAGTCCTCGAACACCTCGGCAGACCAGTGGACGAGGAAGCGCAGGTCGTTCGTGTGGTGGCGGGCAATCACGCTGTCGCCGGTCTTCAGCAGCCAGTGGTCCCGGCTGTCCGGGTCGCCGCCGAACAGGGTGTCGAACGCCAGTCCCTTCGGGCGCTGCTGGTCTTCCGGCCCGTTGGCCTCGCCCCGGTGCACCATCATCTCGTTCTGCACCACCACGCCCCGGTTGTAGATCGGCGGCTGCAGGCGCTCCGGCGCTTCCAGCGGGCCGTTCGGCCAGTAGGTGAAGCCGCTCTTGGGGCAATTGGACCACCAGGTAATGACTTGCGTCATCTTGATCAGGTATTCCTGGAACAGGCCGGACTTGCCCATCACGGCGCACAGCCACGTCGGCGAGTTCTCGTAGCGCACGCCCCGGAAGCTCGGCGAGTCCAGATGGCCCGGATCGAAGTTGGCGCAGGGACCATTGATGTTGAACAGCATCATCTGCGGCTTGGCGTACTGGGCGCCCCAGTAGGCCTTGGCGCGCTCAACGAATTCCTGCTTGTAGAAGATGTCGTGCAGTTCCGGATACAGCGACGTGCCGTAATTGCCGTAGAAGCCCCGGAACGTGGGGGAGAGGAACATGTCGAGCGAGGGCTGCACGCCCTCCGGCATCGCGCCGGACATGGTCGCCAGCAGCTCGTCCGCCGAGGCGAAGTGCTGGGCGATGATCAGCTTCCACGGGCCATGGTCACGCACGACGCCCAGCAGGCGCTCGTACTCGTCCTGGGTGTAGACATTCTCCAGAACCACCGGCGGTGCGGCCGGGCGCAGAATCTTGGCAAGGCGTTCTTTCTCGGCTTGGGTGTGCACTGTGAACCTCCCCGGCTTGGTGCATAGATGTGAGCTAATACTTACTTGAAGCTGTTTACACCATGGTTTCTGCCGTGCAAGCCAGTCCGCAAGATCACCACTAAGGCACGCGAAGAAAAACCGGAAAATACATATGTAACAGAGGCATATATGGTATTTCGCATCTAAAAAATCACTCGCCGATAATCTCCGCAGCAAGCCGCCGGCCTAATAATCGAATCCGAATCGGAAAATGTCATTCGCCCGCTTGACCGCGGCCTCAGTTTCGGTCCAGAAAGTGAGTGAGCACACACAAAGGGGAGTCCGCAACCGTGTCGCAAACAGATCACTTCGGTTTTACCAAGCTGCTGGTCGATGACCTTGAAGCCACCGCCACCTTCTACAAGTCCGTGTGCGGGCTCACCGAACTGGCGCGGGTGGACTCCGAGATCGCCGGGCGTCCCATCAGCGAGATCATGTTCAACGCCACCGGGCAGGGCGCAGCCACTTTCGTGCTGCTGAAATTCGTCGGCGCGCCCAGGCCCCATAACGATGAAGTCATCCTTGGCTTCCAGACGCAGGACGTGGTCGCCTTCGTCGAGCGCACCGTCGCTGCCGGCGGCTCCATCGTCGAAGAAGTGAAGTCCATGCCCGAGCACGGCGTCAAGGTCGGCTTCGTGCGTGACATTGAAGGTCACCTGATCGAGGTGGTGGAGTTGCTCCAGCAGTAACCCGGCCGCTCAGTCGCCCAAAAGGAAAGCGCTCCATTCGGAGCGCTTTTCTTACTCGGCAAACGGCTTTGCCGCCCGTTACGCCGACATTGTCGTCACTCTTCGAACCACGGGAAGAATGGCGGCATGGCGCTGGCCTTTTCCCTAAACTGCGCTGCGCGCTTCTCGTTGAATGCGCTGACGCCTTCCTTGCCGTCGCCAATGCTAGTGTAGAACATCGCCAAAGACTCCACCCGGTGCGCCTCTGCCGGGCCGGGCAGGGCGCTGTTCCGGTAGAGCATCTGCCGGATGAGCGCGACGCTGACCGGTGATCGGTCGGTGATCAGCGAGCGGGCAAAATCGCACGCCGTCTCCAGCAGCTGCTCGGGCGGCACCACCGCCCGCACCAGCCCCTTCTCCATTGCCTCCTGCGCCGTGAAGATGTCGGCACGGTAGAGCCATTCCAGCGCCTGCTCCATGCCGACGATGCGCGGCAGGAACCAGGTGGAGCAGGCCTCTGGCGTGATACCCAGCCGTCCGAACACGAAGCCGATGCGCGCTTTATCTGACGCGAAGCGGAAATCCATCGGCAGCGTCATCGTCGCGCCGATGCCCACCGCCGCGCCGTTGATCGCACCGACAATTGGCTTCCGGCAGGTGTACATGGCCAGCGCCACCCGCCCGCCGGTATCGCGCACACCGTATAGAATAGCAGGGTCCTCAAAGCGTTCACGCAGGTCCTTGAGAGTTGGCGTCAGGCTCTCGTCCAGCCCGAACACGTTGCCGTCCACCGAAAGGTCCATGCCCGCGCAGAACGCCCGACCTTCGCCCGTCACCACAATCGCCTTCACCGCATCGTCGGAGCTGGCGCGGGTGTAGGCGTCCACCAGTTCGTTCGCCATCTCCACCGTGAAGGCATTCAGCATGTCCGGCCGGTTGAGGGTGAGGATCAAGAGGCCGTCGCTCACTTCATAGCGCAGGGTGGTGTATGTCATGGGTCGGTCTCCCGGCAAAAGTCAGGCGGTATAGCGGGCAGCCGTCGACAGGCTCTCGCGGCACTCGGCCACAATCCGCTCGATCAGCTCCGCGCAGGTTGGAATGTCGTCCATCAGGCCGATGCCAACGCCCGCCCACAGCATGCCCTCGTTGACCTCGCCGCTTTCCAGCGCCGCCCGGCCGCGCGCGCCCGCCACCAGTGCCCGCACGTCCTCGAACGTGGCGCCGGGGCGCTTCTCCAGCTCGGCCACCTGTTCAGAGATCGCATTACGGAACACCCGCGCGGTGTTGCGGAACGGCTTGAAGATCACCTTGGTATCCCGCTCGCTCCCCGCCACGATCGCCTGCTTGATGGCGTGGTGAATGGGGGACTCCTGCGTCAGCATGAAGCGTGTGCCCATGTTGATGCCGTGCGCGCCCAGCGTCAGCGCGGCGGCCATGCCGCGCCCGTCCGCAATGCCGCCGGAGGCCACCACCGGAATCCTCAAGGCGCGGGCGGCGGCGGGAATCAGCACCAGCCCCGGCACGTCGTCCTCGCCCGGATGGCCTGCCGCCTCGAACCCGTCGATGCTGATGGCATCCACCCCGTTGCGCTCGGCAGAGAGCGCATGGCGCACCGCCGTGCACTTGTGCACGATCTTGACGCCCGCCTCCTTGAACAGGGCGATGAACTCCTTCGGGCTGTTGCCCGCCGTCTCCACCACCTTCACGCCTGAATCCATAATCGCCTTGGCATAGTCCAGATACGGCGGCGGGTTGGTGGAGGGCAGCATGGTCAAGTTCACGCCGAACGGCTGGTCAGTCATCTGGCGGCAGCGGGCAATCTCGGCGCGCAGCGCATCCGGGCTCGGCTGGGTAAGGGCAGTCAGAATGCCGAGCCCGCCGGCGTTGGAAACGGCAGAGGCCAGCTCCGCCCGGCCCACCCACTGCATGCCGCCCTGAATGATCGGGTAACGAATGCCAAGCAACTCGGTAATCGGGGTCTTCATCCGTGCCTCTCCCTTCGCGCGCGGCGCTCCGGCCTGTCATCAAAATAATATGTAAGTGCTTACTTGTAAGCAAAATCGAGCGGCCACTCTCTTCAAAAACGGCGGCAAGTCAAACGGATTCTGGTGATCGGCCATCCTGCCCATCTTACTGACAATGCTGCCCTGCGCACCGCTGGCGGAGAGGGGGCTGCATTGACACGCCTGGCCTGCCTCCATACCGCTGAGAGAAATGGCAGCGCCTGCTGCTCCAATTCCCAGGGGAGACATCTACATGCCTCAGGTCAAATCGGCAGTCCGCCCGGTCGCAACCGCTCTGATGCTTTCGCTGTTGGCGGGGCAGGGCGCGGCCATCGCTCAAGAGCAGGCCCCGCAGTCGCAGGCCCAGCCGCCGTTCCGCGTGCTCATCACCAACGATGACGGCATCGATGCGGACGGCATCAAGGCGCTGGTGGAGGCGTTCAAGCCCGTCGCCACCGTGGTCGTTGCCGCGCCCGCGCGCAACAACTCGGGCGCGGGCCAGTCGGTCTCCTTCCTCTCCGGCAAGCTGCGGGTCGAGGAGCGCCCCTCTGCCGATGGCGTGAAGCGCTACGCCGTGCACGGCACCCCGGCTGATTCCGCCATCTTCGGCCTGCTTGGCCCGGCGTCGGACAAGCCGTTCGATCTCGTCGTCTCCGGCATCAACAAGGGTGAGAACGTGGGCGAGGCAGTGTTCCTCTCCGGCACGGTCGGCGCGGCGCGTCAGGCGGCGCTCATGGGGGTGCCCGCCATTGCGGTCTCCCGGGTCTATCGCCCTGGCATGGAGATGGATTACACGTTGGCCGCCCGCTACACCGCGCGCCTCGCCACCGAGCTGCATCGCCGCCATGGGCAGTCGTCGGCTCAGAAGCAGCCTTACCTGCTCTCCGTCAACGTTCCGGCGGAGCCAAAGGGCGTCAAGCTGGTGCCCGCCGGCGGCAAGGTTTTCTCCCTCAAGGGCTTCGAGGCCGGCGCGGCCCATGCGGAGGGCGGTACGGAATACAAGGCCCTCCTGGGCCTGCCACCCGCCAACCAGCCGGGCACAGACGCGGGCGAAGTCGAGGCCGGTTACATCACCGTCTCGCTTATCGACACCGGCGGCGTCGCCCGCGCACCCATCGAGCAGATCATTCCCCCTGAAGTCGCTGCACTGAACTAACTATCGCTTATCAAAATAGGTAAGAAACAACAATAGGCGGGAAAAGCCATTTACGGGATTTTCCCGCTTCAGATAGGCTGCGCCCTTTACGCGTGCCGGGCCCGGAATTTGATGTGTGCAGTCTGCGTTGGTGACGTCCGAGTTCTGCAACAGGAGGAGCGACGCAATGAAAAACGCGGCATCGAACAGAGGGGCTTTGCATGCTGTCAGGGGCGCGTTTGGCCCCGTCAAAGGGGATGGGCAAGAATTCAGGGAAGATGTACCCCCCCCGCGTCGCCCCAATCCTGTCGGGCAATCAATCCTGAATGAATCGCGCGGGGGACACCTGCATGCCCGTTATCCGTGGCATCACAGGCACAGACCAAGCAGCGGGCCGGGAGAGGGGTGCGCCGAACTGCTAAACCTAGCACCCGCGTGACGCGCGGCTGATCCGTAAACGGGACGGATCATGCGGCAGGCGCGTATGCCATGGCATTGCCTGCCGCGGCGGTTGAGACTGTCGAAACATACGGAAGAAGGCCGGAGCCCCGCATGGCGCAGCACCGGGTTGCGATCACGGGCGGCCATGAGGGCAGCGAACAGCCACGGTGAGGCTCTCGGTTCAACAGCCGGATTATAAGCAGGGTTGAGGGTCAACCCCGCCGAAGCGGTTTATGCCGCACCACGCATTCAACGCGATCATTCAGTGCCCAGAACGCCGGCCCATACTCCCGGCTTAGTCCCTGAACATCCCCGCCCCGGGTCACCACTGGCTTCCAGACCGACAGCAAACCGACCCTCAACCCTCCGGCGAAGCCAAAAAGACGAATAGTAGTCAGAAAACAAGGATATACGAACATAACTTAATAGATCAACAGCCCGTGGCGCTGTTCCGCGCCGTCTTTGGGATACACTGGGGCATTGCTCACAAATTCCATGCGTAAGAACGCTTAACCAACCGTAAATCAAAGAAAAACATATCTATGCGCTAAACGCATAGCGGCGCGGGCAGACGTGGTGCCCACCGCGCGCCGCCGGGGGGTCGTCAGTCCGTGATCTCGCCGCTCACAAGCGGCTCGACGCTCTCCAGCGCGGCAAAGCCCTGCTGCTTCAGGTCGGCCAGCTTCACCCGGTGCAGCGTCACCGGCGGCGGGTCGCCCGCCGTCTTGATCAGGCGCAGGCTCATGCCGCCGTGGCGGTGGCCGCCTGGGTCCACCCAATTGCCGCCAATGCCGGGGTTCTCATCGGCCACGATCACCCGCACCGAGCCGTCGTCCTCGAACCGGGCAGTGAACTTGGTGACGTAGCCCTGGCCGTCCTCATAGCAGTCCAGATTCTCCTGCCACATGTTGCACAGCTGAAAAATCCAATAGTCGCAAGGCGTTGGCGTGAAGTGTAGAACAAGAGCCTCATCCGGGGCCTTCTCCCACGTGCCAAAGCCGTGGTGCCGGTCCGGCACGCCGCCGTTGCTGAGGTACACCGCCCGGCTGAAGCGGATGCGGTTGGGCCGTTTGCCCAGATTGTCCTGCCACCAGCTGCGCACCAACTCGGCGTAGCCCAGCACCACCTGCGCCGCCTTGGCAAGGCCGGTCGCCATATCCGCCGGGGTGATCGGGCGCGGCTGTACGCCGTCCATGCGCTCGATCTGCATCTCCGGCGCAATCTCCTTGTGCCGCTCATGATGAACGGTGCGCACCAGAATGCCGACGCAATCCGGGGTGATCTGCAGCCAGTTGCGGCCGTCCGCCGGCTGGGTCTGGCTCAGGATCACTTCGAAGTTGCCGTTCTCGTCGAAGTCGATGGCATCGCTTTGCAGGAAGGCCGTGGTGCGCAGCATGGCGGGGTCGAATTCCTTCAGCCCGTCCGTGCCCGCCTCGGCCCAGTCCCGCGCGCCCAGATCCTTCGGCTGGTTGGCGGTCCAGGCTGCCATCACGAAATAGGGAATGGTGCCCCGGTTGCCCGTAATGCGGTAATCGCATGAGCCGTCGATGAACTCGGCCAGCAGATGGTCCTGATCGGGAGACTGGAAGTTGATCGCCTGCCGCCACGGGGTGAGGCGGATGCGCGGGCGTTCCGGTTCGCAGTTCTCTACGAACCGCTCGAAGCCGTTGCGCATCAGCCGGGTCATGAAGCGATACCACTCGGCGCGGTCGAGCTCATCCACCTCGTCGCCGAACCGGTCGATCATCCGCCCGGCCATGCGCACTGCCTCGCAGTAGTCTTCCCACGCCCGTCCGCTGAGCAGTCGCTGCCGCGCCACGTCCTCTGTCATATATGTCCTCCCCAGATTTCGAACCCGCAGATACCCGCCAAGAAGTATCCCGACAAGTTTCATTAAGCTGACAGCGAATGCCAGCGGCCGTCGTCTGTCAACGCCTGAGCTGAAACCCTCTTGATTTTGTCAGGGTAATCTTATGGCAGATGGTGTCGTGAGCGGACCTTGGCTGCCCAAAATTTCATCACATCGCTGAAACCATAGCAGTGCCAAGGCCCCCACGGGTTTGTTCAGCGGGTATTCACACGCCTATCCACAGGAAGTGTGGATAACTCCACCGGCTCCCACCTCCGAAACCTCGTCCGATCGTCTTATGGGTCGGGCCATGGGGGCGCGTGACGGTCCCTTTCTGTGCCTGCGTGGGGGTGCCCGTCCGTGCTCTACAAGAGGGCTGGGGAGCCCGGCCTATCAGGGGCCGGAGTCTCTCGTATCCCCGCACCGCCTAACGCGGCATTCATCCCGGCAACATCCCCTCGAGCGGAAAATGAAACGCTAAGTCTCTGTTTTTCAATGACCAACGGTTCAGTTCCACAAATTTCTCACTTTTTGTGCATGTCGCTGTTGACTCCTGATGGGGGGTCGCCATATAAGCCGCCTCCCGACGCGGTGACGCCCTCACCGGGACGGACGGAGCGGCTCTCGGGCCTGACCGGACGGACTGGATGAGGGGTTGGCGAGCCGGGGTTGAAATTGCCTTCTTGGGTTCTTACCTGATGAGGCCTTGCTC
>NZ_DATBUP010000116.1:0-13926 GCF_036515995.1 Pedomonas sp.
GGCTTTCCGCGAAATGGCTCGGCCGGGCCATGAAGGCGTCTCCCGTGCCGGGTGGCTGACTGCCCTAAGAATTGAACCAGTGCGGCAGTCTGTCGAGTCCAATCAGGTCATCATATGTGGGTCGCGGGCGAACAATGGCGAATTCATCGCCCTTCACCAGCACTTCGGGCACCAGCAGACGGGTGTTGTAGGTGGAGGCCATGACCGCGCCGTAGGCACCGGCCGAATGGAACACCACCAGATCCCCCTCCTTCACCTCCGGCAGGGTGCGGTCCGTGGCGAAGGTATCGCCGGTTTCGCAAACCGGGCCGACGACGGTGACGTCAGCGCGCGGGGTCAGGGCGTTCGGCTCGACGACCGGCGCGATGTCGTGGTGCGCCTCGTAGAGCGACGGGCGGATCAGGTCGTTCATGGCGGCATCCACCACCACGAAGGTCTTCTTCGTGCCGCGCTTCACGTAGATGACCTTGGAGACGAGAATACCGGCGTTGCCGACGATCAGGCGGCCCGGCTCCAGGATCAGCCGCACGCCCCAGTTATGGGTGATGCGGTTGACCATCGCGCCATAGGCGACCGGCAGCGGCGGGGCCGCGCTGTCCTCGTAATAGGGAATGCCGAGGCCGCCGCCCAGATCGGCGCGCTCGATGGTGTGGCCATCCTCGCGCAGCATCTGGATCAGCTTGCCGACGCGGGCAAAGGCTTCCTCGAACGGCTCCAGCTCGGTGAGCTGGCTGCCGATGTGCACGTCAACGCCGACGACGCGGATGCCCGGAAGCGTGGCCGCCCTGGCGTAGATGTCCCGCGCCTGCTCCCACGAGATACCGAACTTATTCTCCGCCTTGCCGGTGGAGATCTTGGCGTGGGTCTTGGCGTCCACGTCCGGATTGACGCGGAAGGCGATGTTCGCGGTCAGGCCGAGGCCGCTCGCCACTTCGGAGAGGGCGTAAAGCTCGGGCTCGGATTCCACGTTGAACTGGTAGATGCCCGCCTGAAGGCCCGCCGCCATTTCCTCGCGCGTCTTGCCGACGCCGGAGAAGACGATGCGCTCGGCCGGAATGCCTGCCGCCAGCGCCCGCTTCAGCTCACCCATCGAGACCACGTCCGCACCCGCGCCGCGGCGGGCCAGCGTCGAGAGCACGGCCTGATTGGAGTTGGACTTGACCGCGAAGCAGACCAGCGCGTCCTGGCCTTCCAGCGCCTGGCTGAACACGTCGAAGTGCCGCTCGAGCGTGGCGGTGGAGTAGCAGTAGAACGGCGTGCCGACTTCCTGCGCAATGCGGGCGACAGCAATGTTCTCGGCGAACATCTCGCCGTTCCGGTAAGCGAAGTGACGCATGACTTAATTCCCGGGCGATGCGGACGGCGCCTGCGGCGCCGCCGGAGGTGTGGCGGGCTCGGTGGGCGGCGTGACGGGCGGCTGGGGCCCCTGCTGCTCCCAGATCGGCGCGGGCGGCTGCTTGCCCGGAGGCGGCACGAGATCGCCGCGCTTGCCGCAGGCGGCAACAGCCAGCGCACACACCAGGAGAACAACAGCACGGGTCATAGGCCGAGATCCTTCTTTGCCGCTTCGATCTGCCCCTTCACCTGCACCGGGGCGGTGCCGCCGTAGCTGGTACGGCTGGCGACCGATGCCTCGACGGTGAGCACCGAGTAAACATCATCGGTGATGCGGGAGTCGATGGCCTTGAGCTCGTCCAGCGTCAGCTCATGGAGCATGACGCCCTTGCCTTCCGCCAGTTTCACCGCGTTGCCGGTGATGTGGTGGGCATCGCGGAAGGGCACGCCCGCCGCGCGCACCAGCCAGTCTGCCAGATCGGTGGCGGTGGAGAAGCCGGAGGCGGCCGCGTTGCGCATGGGCTCGGCGTTGAACACCAGCGTCTCGACCATGCCGGTGGTGGCGGCAAGGCAGAGGCCGAGGGTGTCGAACGCCTCGAACACCGGCACCTTGTCTTCCTGCATGTCCTTCGAATAGGCCAGCGGCAGACCCTTCATCACGACGGCGAGGCGCTGGAAGTTGCCGAGCAGGTGACCCGCCTTGGCGCGCACCAGCTCAGCAGCGTCAGGGTTGCGCTTCTGCGGCATGATGGAGGAGCCGGTGGAGAAGGCATCCGGCAGGCTGATGAACTTGTAGGGCTGGCTGGCCCAGATGATGATTTCCTCGGCGAAGCGCGACAGGTGCAGGCCGGTCATGCCCGCTGCCGCCAGCGCTTCCAGCGCGAAATCACGGTCCGACACGGAATCGAGGCTGTTGGCGGTCGGGCGGTCGAAGCCCAGCGCCGCTGCCGTGTTGAAGCGGTCGGTCGGGAAGCTGGTGCCGGCCAGCGCCGCCGCGCCCAGCGGGGACTCGTTCAGGCGCTTGCGGCAATCGGCAAAGCGGCCGCGATCGCGGCGGATCATCTCGTAGTAGGCCATCAGGTGATGGCCGAGGGTGACGGGCTGGGCCACCTGAAGGTGGGTGAAGCCCGGCATCACGGTTTCCGCATGCTCCTCGGCGCGCTTGACGAGCGCGGCCTGAAGCGCGGCGAGCGCGGCGTCGGTCTGGTCAATGGCGTCACGCACCCACAGCTTGAAATCGGTCGCCACCTGATCGTTGCGGGAGCGGGCCACGTGCAGGCGCTTGGCGGGCTCGCCGATCAGCTCGGCAAGGCGGGCCTCGACGTGCATGTGGATGTCTTCGAGCGCCGGGTTTTCCACCAGCTTGCCCGCCTCGATCTCGGCGGCAACCTGATCCAGACCGGACTGGATGGCGGCGTTGTCGGCCTCGGTCAGGATACCCTGCTTGGCGACCATGGCGGCGTGCGCCTTCGAACCGGCAATGTCCTGTTTCCACAGACGCTTGTCGAAGCCGATCGATGCGTTAATCTCCGTCATCACGGCGGACGGTCCGCCGCTGAAACGACCGCCCCACAGCTGATTGGCCGCCTTGTTCTCTGCCATCTGTCCTACCCCGACTTCAGGAGCCCTAACCATGTACCAAGCCCGCAACGCTCGCCGCAGCAAAGCACGTCATGGCGCATACGGCGTTGCGCTTCTCGCCGCAAGCGCCTTGGGCCTTCCGGCCAGCCTGTCCGCCGCCCCGGCGGCACCGGAGGCCGCGCAAGGGGTACAGACCGTCATCGCCATCAAGGCCGGACGGCTGGTGGACGTGGCCTCGGGGCAGGTGCGGCAGAACCAGGTCGTGCTGATCAGCGGCGACACCATCACCACCGTCGGCCCCGCCGGACGCACGGCCATTCCCGCTGGCGCGCGGGTGATCGACCTCTCCGACGCCACGGTGATGCCCGGGTTCATCGACACCCACACCCACGTGACCGCCAACGCCACCGACGACAGCTACGGCGGCCTTGCCACCTCCATTCCGCGCGCCACGGTGCGGGGCGTCGCCAACGCGCAGAAGATGCTGCTGGCGGGCTTCACCACCATCCGCGAGGTGGGCGCGCCGGGCTATGCGGACATTGCCATCCGCGACGCGATCGAGGCGGGCGAGGTGCCCGGCCCGCGCATGCTGGTGGCGGGCCCGTCGCTCGGCATCACCGGCGGCCACTGCGACAACAACCTGCTGCCGCCCGAGTACAACGACCGCGGCGAAGGCGTGGCCGACGGCGTCAACGAAGTGCGCCGCGCCGTGCGCCGCAACGTGAAGTACGGCGTCGATGTGATCAAATACTGCGGCACCGGCGGCGTGTTCTCCAAGGGCACCAAGGTGGGCGCGCAGCAGTTCACCGAGGAGGAGGTGAAGGCGCTGATCGACGAGGCGCACATGCATGGCCGCAAGGTTGCCGTGCACGCCCACGGCACTGACGGCATCAAGGTGGCGCTGCGCAACGGCGTCGATACGGTGGAGCACGCCAGCATCATCGACGACGAGGGCATTGCGCTCGCCAAGAAGAGCGGCGCGTTCCTCTCCATGGATATCTACAACACCGAGTTCACCCAGACCTACGGCAAGGCCAACGGCGTGCTGGAGGAGTTCCTGCGCAAGGACCGCGAGGTGGCGCAGGTGCAGCGCGACAACTTCCGCAAGGCGGCAAAGGCGGGCGTGAAGCTGACCTTCGGCTCGGACGCGGGCGTTTATCCCCACGGCGAGGGCGGACGCCAGTTTGCGGTGATGGTGGAATACGGCATGACCCCGATGCAGGCCATTCAGGCCGCCACCCTCATCGGCGCGCAGGCGCTGGGCGTGGAGAAGGCCTGGGGGCAGATCGCCCCCGGCCTGAAGGCGGACATCGTGGCGGTGAAGGCGGACCCGCTCCAGAACATCCGGGCGCTGGAAGCCCCGGACTTCGTGATGAAGGGCGGCGTGACCTACTGGCACCCGGGCGGCACCACGGGCGGCGCAACGTCCTGAGGCTCTTCACGGCCTGACGCGACAGAATGACCTGCGGCCGTGCCAAGCCTTGGCCGGCCGCAGGGTTCTGCTAGCTCTGGGCCCTATTCTGGTTTCTTCCTGAAGGAGTGAGGCGATGGCACGCCGTTTTCCCGCCCTGCTGGCCCTTGCTGCAAGTGTTGCGGCAAGCCTTGCGACAGTGACCCCTGCCGTGAGCGCGCAGGCCAAGACGACGGACCTGACCCGCTTCGCCACCGGCGATCTGGCGCGGCTGGATTTCGCGCAGGCAGGCACGGCCGCGCCCGCCACCCCGTTCGAGGCCAAGGGCGGCAAGACGGCAACCCTCGCCCAGTTCAAGGGCAAGGTGGTGGTGCTGAACCTGTGGGCCACCTGGTGCGCGCCGTGCGTGAAGGAAATGCCCCAGCTCGACCGGCTTCAGGGCATGTTCCCGGCCAAGGACCTCGCCGTCGTCACCGTCTCCATGGACATGGCCGGATGGCGCGCCGTCGAGCCGTTCTGGGAGAAGCGGGGCCTCAAGAACATCACCCCCTACCTCGACAAGAAGAACGCGCTGGCGCTGGGCTACAAGGCGCGTGGCCTGCCGCTGACCGTGATCTACGACCGGCAGGGCAAGGAAGTCGCCCGCATCGCCGCACCCGCCGAATGGGACGCCAAGCCCGCCATCGATCTGATCGCGGTGCTGGTGGGCAGCGGGAAGAAGTAGGGTTTCTGCTCAAGGGCGTTTTGCGGGGGTCTTAACCCCCGCGTCCCCTTTCGTTTATCGAGCCTCATTTATCGAGCCGTGCGCGTGAGTTGAGGCGCGCCCTTTTTTTCATTTGAGAGGGCCGGTCAGGAAAACTATACCGCCGACGCAATATCAGACTAGTCATTATGATCTAAAAAGGGTCGATTACCGACGATCAACCCGCGCTGGAGATGTCCTGTCATGGCCCTGAAGCCATCTTCCCGACTGCTGGCCTTCGTTGCCGGCCTGGCACTGCTCTGCCCCGCCTCGGCCGAGGCGCAACGCAAAGCCCCGCCATCCAAAACCGCAGTGGCCACGGCGCAGCAGTATGGCCACTTCGCGACCGACAGCCTGTCCAGGCTGACGTTCTTCTACGCCGGGCGGTCCATGCCCAGCCAAGGCTTCAAGGCGCAGGACGGCAAAAGGGTCAAGCTGGCGGACTTTCAGGGCAAGGTGGTGGTGCTGAACCTCTGGGCCACCTGGTGCGCGCCGTGCGTGAAGGAAATGCCCCAGCTCGACCGGCTGCAAGGCATGTACCCCGCTGAGGATCTGGCCGTCCTTACCGTCTCCATCGACACCAGGGGATGGCGCGTGGTCGCCCCGTTCTGGGAGAAACATAACTTCCAGAACATCCAGCCCTACTTCGATCAGACCCGTATGCTTCTTGATGCCTTCAAGGCCGGTACCGTGCCGCTGACCATCATCTACGACCGGCAGGGCAAGGAAATCGCCCGCGTTCCCGGCGCCGCCGAATGGGATGCCAAACCGGCCACGGACCTGATCGCCACGCTGGTGGCGCAGGGAAAACGGTAGGGTTGGGCGCAAGCTATCTCTTGGAGGGAAATATCCATGAAGATGACCGGACGCTGCCGCTGTGAGCGGGTCACGTTTGAAATCAGCGCGCCGCCCATGGTGACCATGGCGTGCCATTGCCGGGGCTGCCAGCGCATGACCGCCAGCGCCTACTCGCTGAGCGTCCTCGTTCCGTCCGAAGGCTTCCGCATCGCCAGCGGCGAGCCGGTTATCGGCGGATTGCACGGGCCGAACCGGCACTACTTCTGCCCGCATTGCATGGGCTGGCTGTTCACCCGGCCGGAAGGGATGGATTTTCTCGTTGCTGTGCGCTCGACCATGCTCGACCAGCGAGGGTGGGACACGCCCTTCATCGAGACCTGCACGTCAGAGAAGCTGCCCTGGGTCACGACACCCGCAAAGCACAGCTATGCCGAGTTCCCGCCGCCAGAGGCCTTTGAACCGCTGATCGCCGAGTTCGCCGCGCAGACGCAATAGGGCTGGGCAGCTTTCGGTATCGCGGTGCTGGTGGGGCAGGAAGTAGGGCTGTCTGCTCAGGGGTTCTTGTAGGAATTCTCGTGCGCGGAGGCACACAAGTATTAATCAGCCTGCCCTTGCTTCCTGCGGACAAGCCAGAACAAAGCGAGGCTCAGTGGTACAAAGTAAAAAGCAAGGTGGACTTGATAAAAGACTGCACCGAGCGGAGCCGTTGAGGTCGAAGTCAAATCGGCTGTGCTGACGAAACGGTACTGAAGCACCAGTGTCACCGCAGCGATAGCCAACAGCGCAATTTGAAGAGCGCGGATTTTGGTGCGCCGCACGAGCAGGAACGTCACCCAAGGGGTCGCTGCTATAACCGGGAGCATGAAGACGAGGGGTAGGATGAGCAGCAGGGACAGCACCACCTCCCACAGGGTCAAGGAGAACTCGTCAACAGAAGCCCCTTCCTCCTGACCGCCTCCGAAAATCATTATGGCGTACGAGAGAGCACACATCGCTGCCGCTGCCCAGGAGGCCGCGTCCCAGCTTCTTAACCAGGCGCAAAGGTTCGGTAGCTTTCCCGCCATACCATGACCCTGCCAGAAAGCCGCCGCGCCTACAATCTCCGCTGTCCGCCCTTAGAATATATTGATCCATCAGAGCTTTACTGAACATTTCCCTTTCAGAAGCCCGGGTGCAGGGGACTCGCTGATTGTGCGCTTCCGCACACGGAGTCCCCCGCGCAAAAACAACCCTACAGTTCGTACTTCTCCACCACCCACGGCTCGGCGTTGCCGCTCGCGATCCATTCGGCGACGAAGGGCTGGGCGAGCATGGCGTCAACGTAGGCTTGGCACTCCGGCGTCAGCTTCACGTCGTAGGTGACGAAGCGGGTGACGACGGGGGCGTACATGCAGTCGGCAGCGGAGAAGGCGCCGAACAGGAACGGGCCGTCCCCGTTGGCGCCGTACTTCCGGAGGCACTCGGTCCAGAGGGACTGAATGCGGTCGACATCGGCCTGTGCGGCCTCGGGCACGGCGAAACCGGGATAGGTGCGGGCCACGTTCATGCCGAGGTTCTGGCGCAGCGGCTGGAAGCCGGAGTGCATCTCGGCGCTGACCGAGCGGGCGATGGCGCGGGCTTCGCGGTCCTTGGGCCACAGTCCGGCCTCGGGTGCCAGCTCGGCCAGATATTCGATGATGGCGAGCGAGTCCCAGATCTTCAGGTCACCGTGCTGGAGCAGCGGCACCTTGCGGTTGGGGGAATGGGTGGCGAGCCAGTTGTTCATCTCGTCGGACCCGAGGCAGTACACCTGCTCGGTGAAGGGAAGCCCGGTAGCCTTGAGCGCCAGCCACGGCCGCATGGACCACGATGAGTACCGTTTGTTGCCGAGCGTGATGTGAAGATCCGCCATAGTGCCCTCCCATGTTTGAAACGTGCCTTTCACTTTTTCTAGCGAAACGGCCCCGGCTTGGATAGCGTCCGCCCGGTATGAGGAGGCTGCCATGAAACTGTTTTATTCCGCTGCAAGTCCGTTCGTTCGCAAGGTGCGGCTGGCCGCTGCCGTGCGCGGCATTTCCGACCGGATCGAACTGGTGGCGACCGACACGATGGCAAGCCCGCCGGACCTGCTGGCGGCCAACCCGCTCTCCAAGATCCCGGCGCTGGTGACGCGGGAGGGGCAGAGCCTGTTCGACAGCCCGGTCATCTGCGAATACCTCGACACCGTGGGCGAGGCCCCGCGCCTGTTCCCCGCCGAGGGCCCGGAGCGGTGGAGCAGCCTGCGCCTGCAGGCGCTGGGAGACGGTATCATGGATGCAGCGGTGGCATCGGTTTACGAAGGCCGCCGCCCGCAGGAGGGGGCCCGTAGCGCCAACATCGCCCGACAGAAGGCGGCGATCAGCCGTGGGCTGGATGCGATCGAGGCGGAGATCGAGGCGCTGGACGGCCCGTGGACCATCGGCGGCGTGAGCGTGGTGGCGGCGCTGGGCTACCTGAACTTCCGGCTGGGCGCGGACAACTGGCTCGCCACCCGGCCGAAGCTGGCGGCATGGTACGAGCGGGTGAGCGCAGAACCTCTGATTGCCGAGAGTGCCCCGGCCTGACCGCTGGCCCTGCCGCGCCGCCCGGGCTAGATCCCTTCGCAGCATGAGTTGAGTTACTTTCGGGGGATCGATGACCAGCGATACACACCACGCGGCGGAACAGGCCGGCGGCTCTCAGCGCGTTCTTGTGGAAGAGGGCGAATGGCAGGGCTGGTACTACTCGACCGGCGATGCCTTCAACGCCCACGTGGGGCCATTCTACTACCGCGATGACGAAAATGGCGCGCGGGTGTGCGCCATGCGGGCGGAAGCACGGCACCTGAACGGCGGCGGCATGATGCACGGCGGGGCGCTGATGACCTTCGCCGACTACTGCCTCTACGCGTTCGCCTCCATTCTGGGCGACCCGCACATGGTGACGGCCTCCTTCAACAGCGAGTTCGTGGGCGCAGTGCCCCCGGGCGCGATTGTCGAATGCCGGGGCGAGGTCATCCGCAGCACCCGCAGCATGGTCTTTTTGCGCGGCCTGATGACGGTTGAGGGCGAGACGGTGCTCAGCTTCTCGGGTATCCTGAAGAAGGTCAGGCCGAAGTCTTAAAAGCCGAACGGGAGGCATGTAATCGCGACCGCCTTCACGACAACCGAAGCTGCCGGCCGTGCCTGCAGGGCCGCGCTCCTGCTCCTGTCCCTGTCCGTTCTGGGGCTGGCGCTGGCAGGGTGCGCCAGCCTGCCGGCCCCGCGCACGCTTTCCTGCCTCGAGAGCGAGCGGCCCGAGATCCGGGTTTCGCAAGACGGGCGCACGGCGAGCACCACGCTCGATGTGCTGACCTACAACATCGAGGGGCTGCCCTGGCCCGCGCGGACTGGGCGCGGCGACAAGCTCCAGCAGATCGGCGAGACGCTGCGCCAGCTTCGGGAGTCCGGCGATGCGCCGGATGTCGTGCTGTTTCAGGAGATGTTCTCGAAATCCGCCGTCAGGAGCGTGGTTGCGGCGGACTATCCGGCCCTCGTGGCGGGGCCGGCGCGCAAGCAGCGCAGTGTCTATACGGCGGAGACGGCGCTGCCGGGTCGCGCCAAGGCGGGCAAGGGCGAACTCGGCCTGCGCCTGATGCACTCAGGGCTTGCCATTGCCAGCCGCTATCCGATGGCGGCGAGCGCCTCCAACCCCTTCTCCCGGAAAACCTGCGCGGGCTTCGATTGCCTGGCCAACAAGGGCGTGCTGTTCGCCCGCATCACCCTGCCCGGCGTGCCCGGCCCCATCGACGTGTTCAACACCCACATGAACTCGCAGGGCGCATCCGGCGTGTCGGCGGAGCGGCACCTCGCCTCCCACAACGCGCAGGCGGTGGAGCTGACCCGCTTCCTCGCCAGCACGTGGGACCGCCGAAACCCCGCCATCTTCGGCGGAGACTTCAACATGCGGCAGGCCCCCGAGCGGTACGACGTCTTCCGGCGGCTGCAGCCGCTGGCGCTGGTGCACGAGCATTGCCTGCCGGAGGGGCAATGTGATGTCAGAATGTCATGGGATGGCGATGCGCCCTGGATGGACACACAGGACCTGCAGCTGTTCGCTACAAGCGCTCAGGTCAGGATCCGGCCGATCCGCGTGGAGGCCATGTTCGACGGAAGCCCGGGCAACCCCCAGCTCTCCGACCATGACGGCCTGCGGGTGATTTATGAGATCAGTTGGGATGCACGACTGAGCGCTTCAAACCTGTGCGCGATCGAGCCGATGCCGATCCCAGCGCACGAAGAGTAAGACGTTTTTCACTTTGCAGGAGGGGCTTACCCCTCCTGCACCTCCCATTCATTTTAGCGGGCCGTGCGTGCGTTGACGTTCAGCGCCTGCTGTTTCCAACTGTCCGAATGAAAAAGGGACGCGCCCGGCAGTGCCGCGCACGTCCCTTTCAAACGAAGGGGGTGTGGGGATTAAAGACCCCCACGAAAAGCCCCTTATCGAGCAGGCCCCTTACCGCGTCGGGACCGGCTTCTCGCCCGAGTAGTCATAGAAGCCGCGGCCGGACTTGCGGCCGTACCAGCCTGCTTCCACGTACTTCACCAGCAGCGGGGCCGGGCGATACTTGGGATCGCCGAAGCCTTCGTGCATGACGCGCATGATGGCGAGCAGGGTGTCGAGGCCGACGAAGTCGCACAGCTCGAGCGGGCCCATGGGGTGGTTCGCGCCGAGCTTCAGGCCGTTGTCGATGTCCTCGACCGAGCCGACGCCATCCTGCAGGGCGAAGATCGCCTCGTTCAGCATGGGGCACAGCACGCGGTTGACGACGAAAGTCGGCATGTCGCCCGCAGCGACCACCACTTTGCCCATGCGGCTGGCGACTTCGGTGAGTGCGCTGGCGGTGGCGTCAGAGGTAGCGATGCCGCGAATGACTTCGACCAGCTTCATCACTGGCACCGGGTTGAAGAAGTGCATGCCGCCGAAGCGGTCCGGCCGGTCGGTGGCGGCGGCAAGGCGGGTGATGGAAATGGAGGAGGTGTTGGAGGCGATGAGCGCCTGCGGCTTCAGCACCGCGCCCAGCTTGGCGAAGATGTCGCGCTTGATCGCCTCGTTCTCGGTGGCGGCCTCGATCACGAGGTCCGCATCCCGGAAATCGGCATAGTCGGTGGTCAGCGAAATGCGGGCGAGCGTGGCGTCCGCATCAGCCTGGGTGATGGCTTCCTTCGAGACCTGACGGGCCAGGTTCTTCTGGATGGCGGCGAGGCCCTTCTCGGCCCGGTCCATGGCGACTTCGGCAATGATGACGGAATAGCCCGCAGCCGCTGCAACGTGGGCGATGCCGTTGCCCATGAGGCCCGCCCCGATCACGCCGATGGTCTTGATGGTCATGGTGTCTCCCCCCTTCAAATACGCGCTGCCTTCTTCAGGCAGGATTGAACTACCCCAGATAACAGAAAAGCCCGCCAGCAGGGCTGAAGGGCTTTTCCGTTTGATCGACTGGACAAGCCTTAGAGCTTGCTGGTCATCTCCGGGACGATCTGGAACAGATCGCCGACGAGGCCGAAGTCGGCGACCTGGAAGATCGGCGCTTCTTCGTCCTTGTTGATGGCGACGATGACCTTGGAGTCCTTCATGCCTGCCAGGTGCTGGATCGCGCCCGAGATACCGGCGGCGATGTACAGCTCCGGCGCGACGATCTTGCCGGTCTGGCCGACCTGATAGTCGTTGGGCATGTAGCCGGCGTCGACAGCCGCGCGCGAGGCGCCAACGGCGGCGCCCAGCTTGTCGGCCAGCGGCTCGATGATGGTCTTGAAGGCATCGGCCGAACCGAGCGCACGGCCGCCCGAGACGATGACCTTGGCCGAGGTCAGCTCCGGACGGTCCGACTTGGACAGCTCGGCGCCAACGAAGCTCGACAGGCCCGCATCGCCCTTGGCCGCCACGTTTTCAACCGCAGCGGAACCGCCGGTGGCGGCTGCCTTGGCAAAAGCGGTGGTGCGCACGGTGATGACCTTCTTGGCGTCGGTCGACTGCACGGTCGCAATGGCGTTGCCGGCATAGATCGGGCGCTGGAAGGTATCGGCGCTGTCAACGGCGATGATGTCGGACACCTGCGCCACATCGAGCAGGGCCGCCACGCGCGGCGCGACGTTCTTGCCGTTGGAGGTGGCCGGAGCCACCAGCGCATCGTAGCCGGCCATCAGCTCGACCAGCAGCGGCGCGAGGTTTTCGGCCAGCTGGTTGGCATAGGCGGCATCATCGGCCACCAGAACCTTGGCGACGCCCGCAACAGCGGCGGCGGCCTGAGCCGCGCCGGAGACGCCTTGACCGGCGACCAGCACGTGCACGTCGCCGCCCAGCTTGCCAGCGGCGGTGACGGCCGCCAGGGTTGCGTCCTTCAGGGTGTTGTTGTCGTGTTCTGCCAGAACCAGGACGCTCATGCGATCGCTCCCACTTCCTTGAGCTTGCCAATCAGCTCGTCAACGCTGCCAACCTTGATACCGGCCTGACGCTTCGGCGGCTCGGACACCTTCAGGGTCTTCAGGCGCGGGGCAACCTCAACGCCGTAGTCAGCCGGCGACTTCTCGGCGATCGGCTTGGACTTGGCCTTCATGATGTTGGGCAGCGAAGCATAGCGCGGCTCATTGAGGCGCAGGTCGGTGGTGACCACCGCCGGCAGGCTCAGCGCCACGGTTTCCAGACCGCCGTCGACTTCGCGGGTGACGTTCAGCTTGTCGCCCGCCTGCTCGACCTTGGAGGCGAAGGTGCCCTGGGACCAGCCCAGCAGCGCCGCCAGCATCTGGCCGGTCTGGTTGCTGTCGTCGTCAATGGCCTGCTTGCCGAGCAGAACAACCTGCGGCTGCTCCTCGCCCACGATCTTGGCCAGCAGCTTGGCAACGCCCAGCGGCTCCACCGCTTCGTCGGACTTCACCAGAATGCCGCGATCAGCGCCCATGGCCAGCGCCGTGCGCAGGGTCTCGGTCGACTTGGCTTCACCGATCGACACAACCACGATCTCGGTGGCGATGCCCTTTTCCTTCAGGCGAACCGCTTCCTCGACGGCAATCTCGTCGAAGGGGTTCATGCTCATCTTCACGTTCGCGAGCTCAACGCCCGTCTGATCCGCCTTTACGCGAACCTTCACATTCGCATCAACCACCCGTTTGACGGGCACCAGAACCTTCATTCCATCACTCCTCTGCGGCCACGGGAGGAGGAGAACCTTCGTCCCCCGAATTCCAAGGTTGACGATTCCGCCAACGGTCAGGCGTTTGCGTCAACTCGGCCAGTGGTGTCAACTCCAGCCGTCCATAAATCGCACGACGGCTGTCTGCACATCCTACTTATGCTAGGATTGGCAAGGAAAGCGCGGCGAAACAGCGCAAAGCACCAGCAGGCGGCCAATCACGCCCTGAATTCCCGCAGATTCCGCCGCCAACCCTGCGGATCAGCGGGTTTCGCCCGGTCAGCGGTTCGCGCCCGGCACCCACAGCACGTCCGCCTCGCCCCGCCCATTCAGGTAGCGAGCCAGCACGAACATGTAATCGGACAGGCGATTGAGATATTGAATGGCCACCGGGTTGATCGGCTCCTGCTCGGCGGCGGCGGTGGTCATCCGCTCGGCCCGGCGCACCACGGTGCGGGCGAGATGCAGGTAGGCTGAGGCCGCGGAACCGCCCGGCAGGATGAAGCTGTTCAGCGGCTGAAGCTCTGCGTTCAGCGCATCGATTTCCCGCTCGAGCCGCTCCACCTGCTGGGGCTGGATGCGCAGCGCGTTCTCCATGTCCGTGCCCGGCGTGGCGAGATCTGCGCCGAGGTCGAACAGGTCATTTTGAATGCGAGATAACGCCGCATCGATATCTTCGGCCCCGTTTCCGGCCGTATGCAACCGCGCGATGCCGATGACCGAGCTGGCCTCGTCCACCGTGCCATAGGCCTCGATGCGGATGGCGTGCTTGGGCAGTCGGCTGCCGTCCACGAGGCTGGTCTGCCCCTGATCGCCGCCACGGGTGTAGATCTTGGTGAGTTTAACCATTGCCCCCGGTCCTTGCTCTTTGCCCCTGGTCCTTGTTCTTCCTCA
>NZ_DATBUP010000117.1:0-35856 GCF_036515995.1 Pedomonas sp.
GCAGCCAGGTGCGGGTGACGGAGAGGAAGAGCAGCGTCAGCCCCTGTACCCGCGCCATGCCGGAGATGCCGCTCACATCCACGCCCGCCGCATCGGCGATCACGCTGATGGAGCGTGGAAGCTGGCAGGCGAAGAAGGCCGCAAGGCCGGGGTCGGTGTAGGAGGCGTTGACGAGGTTTCGGATAGCGCCCCGGAAGGGCTGGTGCGCATCGAAGCGCGCCATGATGAGATCAAACAGCCGGTCGCGCGTGGAGGCTCCGGCGTCGGCAGGGGAGATGGCACGCAGCGCGGCAATATCGGCGCGACGACCGAACTTCGCCAGCATGTCGAAGCGGTTGCCGGCGGTGAGAACCAGCTGCCAGACGGGAATACCCACCTCGCTCGCAATGTTCTCCAGCGTTGCCTGATGCCATCCCTGCCGATTGATCACCGCCATGAGAGCATCAAGGCAGCGATCGAGATCAGCCAAGGGTGCAGAGGTCATTTGTCCTGTCCCAGCTCCCGGCTGCGGTCGGCCGCAGCCGTCAAGGTTGCGTGGATCAGGGGAGCCAGTCCTTGCTCGCTCATCAATACGCCCAGCCCGGCGGCGGTCGTGCCGTTGGGGCTGGTAACCTGCACACGCAACGTGGAAGGACCTTCCTGCGAGCGTTGGGCCAGCTCTCCCGCTCCCGCGACCGTATCACGAGCCAGATCGAGAGCCAACGCCGCAGGCAGGCCAAGCTCCGCACCGGCGCGGGCAAGGCATTCGATCATATAGAACACGTAAGCGGGGCCGGAGCCGGACAGCGCCGTCACGGCATCCATATGCGCTTCGTCTTCAACCTCATAGGCCGAGCCGACGGCGGACAGGAGGGATCTGGCGAGCGACCGCTCTTCTGCACTGACTTCCGGACGTGCGACCATGACCGTTGCGCCGCGGCCTACCGCGGCAGGCGTGTTGGGCATGGCGCGGATGAGTCGGGCATGGCCGCCGGTCAGGCTTGAGAGGGTGCGGAGCGTGGTGCCCGCAGCAATGGAGATGACCAGCGTGTCTGGTCCGATCAGCCCGCGCAGGGCAGGGGTGACGCTACCGATGATCTGCGGCTTGACGGCCAGCACGATGGCACCGGGGATAATGCCATCCGTCGGTGCGGCGCTGAACACCTGGACGGCATCTGCCCCAGCTGCTACGGCACGATCCGCACCGGACGGTTCGATGACCCGGATGGCGTTGGCCGGAATGCCGGAGGCAATCCAGCCCTGAAGCAGGGCCGCACCCATGTTTCCGCAACCGGCGAGCAGCATTGGCCGGTCAGGCGTGAACTCAACGCTCATGCAATGCCCCTTGCGCTTTGATTCTCAGGTGACCCGTTTTCAGGCGGCCGTTCTCAGGCTTCCCCTTGCGGGTCGAGCAGGGCGGCTTCCATGGCCTCGGCCGGGCGCTTGCCCGCCCAGAGAACAAACTGGAACACCGGATAATAGCGCTCGCACTCGGCCACGATGGACTCGAGGATGGTGTGTGCCTGCGAGGAAGAGAGGCTGCTGCCGTCATCATCCATCACGATGGCGTGGCGGAACAGGATGCTGCCATCCTGCGCCCACATCTCGAAGTGGCCGAGCCACAGGCGCTCGTTGATCAGGCCCAGCGTTTCATAGATGGCTGCACGCTTGCCGTCCGGAACCCGGATGTCGAGCATGCACGCCAGCTGAACCACCTGATCTTCCCGATGCCAGAAGGCACGCAGCTGATAAGCGTTCCAGCTGCCCGGCGCAGCAACGATCAGCTCGTCGCTGTTGTCGCGCTCGTAGGCCCAGTCACGCTCAGAGCAGCAGTATTCGAGGACCGACAGCGGGTCTGCGTATGACGCACCGACATCGTCCAACTCGAGCGCAGTCATGGTGTCTCCTGACATGGACAAGGTGGGAGGTATTCGCTCCCAGACGCTAGAAATAGTCTCACGATGATACCGAAACCGCAAGACTCGGTGGCCTGCAGCTCGTCAAAATGCTGTGGACAAACAGTTGGATTAGGCCTGTTCCGGGGGAAGATCCTCGCGGCGCGCACCGGTGTCCGGGGCCGTGGCGGCCGGATTTAAAGCGGCCTCCAGCGCTGCGATACGAGCTTTCAGCTCCTCGTTTTCAGTACGGGCACGTTCCGCCATGGCGCGGGTGGCCTCGAACTCGTCGCGACTGACCAGATCAAGCCCGCCGACAACGCGCTCGACGCGCTGACGCACGAGGGCTTCGATTTCCCTCTTCATGCCCGCCAGGGCTCCAACGGCTCCGGTCGCAACCCGCGACAGGTCATCGAACAAGCGATTGTCGGTCTGCATGAGGTCCCTCGTACTTTCATCCACCGCCCCTCGGCCGCCAGTCAGGCGTCGCAGGGCGCAGGTTTAACCCCTCAGGTAGAGGTCCGGAGCGTCCGGCACAAGGGTTGGCGTCCCGAAATGTTAAAAAGAGAGGCTGACACGTTCGTCCGCCAAAAGGAAAGGGCCGCCGCGACTGGTGTCGCAACGGCCCGGTTTCCTGCCTGTCTCGCCTGCGTCACTCGGCAGGTTGGGGCTCGCGCTCGCGAACCGCGAGCTGGGCTTCCAGATCCCGGCTGACGGCGTCAGGCGAGGTCGTGTAGCGCGCCAGACGGTTGTAGATGACCGGGATGACGTAGAGGCTGAGGACCGTGGAGAACGACACGCCCCAGATGATGACCGTGCCGATCGACTCCCGGGAAGCTGCGCCCGCACCGCCCATGACCACCAGCGGAACGGCACCCGCGACGGTGGCGATGGAGGTCATCAGGATCGGGCGCAGACGACGCTCGGAGGCGTTCAGGATGGCATCGCGGATCGAATAGCCTTCGTCCCGCAGCTGGTTGGCGAATTCGACTATCAGAATGCCGTTCTTGGTCGCCAGACCCACCAGCATGATGATGCCCACCTGACTGAAGATATTCAGCGTGATGCCCATCACGTGCAGGCCAAGGGCCGCGCCGCCGACCGCCAGCGGCACCGTGAGAATGATGACCAGCGGATGGACGAAGCTTTCGAACTGTGCCGCCAGCACCAGATAGATGACCACGATGGCGAACAGCAGGGCAAACAGCAGGGCGGAGCCTGCCTCCTTGTACTCGCGGGACTCGCCCTTGTAACCGATGGCCGCGACCTCCGGATGCTTCAGCGCCTCGTTCTCGAGGAATTCGAGCGCGTCGCCCAGCGAGTAGCCGGGGCCGACGTTGGCCTCCAGCGTGATGGCGCGCAGCTTGTTGTAGCGGCCGAGGGTGCCGGCGTCGGCAAATTCGGTGAGCGTGACGAGGTTGGACAGCGGGATCAGCTGGTTGGTGGTGGAGGAGCGCACGTAGATGTTGTGCAGGTCGGCCGCGCTCAGGCGGTTCTCCCGCTGGGCCTGCAGGACCACGTAATACTCCTCACCGCGGTCGATGTAGGTGGTCACGCGGCGGGAGCCCATCATGGTCTCCAGCGTCGAGCCGATCTCCGTCACAGAAACGCCGAGGTCGGCGGCGCGGGTGGTATCGATGTGCACCTGCATCTGCGGCTTGGTTTCCTTGTAATTGGAATCCAGACCCTGAATGCCGGGGTAGCTTTCCGCCGCTTGCATGATGGCATCGCGCACCTTGGCCAGCTCCTCGAAGGAAGAGCCGCTGATCACGAACTGGACCGGCCGCCCGCGACCGCCCGCGAGGGACGATGGCTGGCTGGCGAACACGCGCAGGTTAGGCACGTCGTGGGTGACGGCCTGGAGCTGCTGGATCACTTCCTTCGTGGACAGATCGCGATCCTTCCAGTCCTTCAGCACGATGGTTGCACCGCCGTTGCTGAAGTCGTCAGACGAGTTTACGCGGTTGGGCGCGCGCACGATGGCACGCTCCACCGCGCCGTCCTTGCCCGTCAGCGGCAGGAGCCGCTTCTCCACCTCGAGCATGGAGGCGGCAAGGCTATCGAAGCTCATGCCCTCCGGACCCTGGGTGTTGACGAAGGCGATGCCGCTGTCGTCTTCGGGTGCCAGTTCCCCGTGCAGGGTAGCGAGTCCGAGAACTGTGAGGCCAAGGACGACCGCAGCGCTTGCCGCCACCAGAACCCAGCGCTCCAGAATCCGGTTGAGCGAACGCCGGTAGGACGCGCTCAGGCGATTCAGGAGATCGTTGGTCTTCCGGGTAAAGCGGCTCGGCTTCTGGTTCGCCTTTAGCATCTTCGAGCACATCATCGGCGTCAGCGTCAGGGAGACGATGAGTGATACGCCGACGGCGCCGATCATGGCGGCTGCCAGTTCGCGGAACAGGCGGCCGGTGGTGCCGCCCAGGAAAAGCACCGGCACGAACACCGCCATCACGACGATGGTAGAGGCGATAACGGCGAAGCTGACCTGGCCCGCGCCGTTGTAGGCGGCAACGAGCGGCGTTTCGCCCTTCTCGATGCGGTGGTAGACGTTCTCCAGCACCACGATGGCGTCATCGACCACGATGCCGATGGCCAGCACGAGCGCCAGCAGGGTCAGCAAGTTGAGCGAGTAGCCGAGGGCAGCCAGAACGATGAACGCGCCGGTCAGGCTGATCGGCACCGCAATGGCGGGCATCAGGGTTGCGCGCATCGAGCCCAGGAACAGGAAGATCACCACGACCACGAGAATCGCGGCTTCGATGAGCGTCTGGTAAACCTTGTTGATCGAAACGCTGATGTAGCCGGACGAGTCGAAGCTGTTGGCGAGGACCATGCCCTCGGGCAGGGTGCGGTTGATCTCCGGCACCTGATCGCGGATGGCCTTGGCAACATCCACCGTGTTGGCGTTGGACTGGCGCACGATGCCCAAGCCGACGGCCGGTCCCCCGTTGCTGCGGAACATCGCGTAGGGGTTCTCTGGGCCGACTTCGACCTTGGCAATGTCGCCCATGCGGATCAGATAGCCGTTCGTTCCCCGACCGATGACCAGCCGGGAGAAGTCCTGCTCCGTCTCGTAGGGGCGGCTGACGCGCAGGGTGAAGTTCTGTTCCGACGATTCGATACGGCCTGCGGGCAGCTCCACGTTCTGACGGCGCAGGGCGTTTTCCACATCGGCCGTGGTCAGACCGAGCGCGGCCAGCTTCTGGCGGTCAAGCCAGATGCGCATGGCCGGGGCGCTGCTGCCGTTGACCTGAACGCGGGCGACGCCGCTGGTGGCGCTGAGGCGATCCACCAGGTAGCGCTCGGCGTAGTCGGCCAGCTCGAGCAGGCTGTGGCGGTCGCTGGTGAGGTTCAGGAACATGATGGCCTGAGCGTCAGCGTCCACCTTGTTGATTTCTGGCGGGTCCGCGTCTTCCGGTAGGTTGTCGAGCACGCGGCTGACGCGATCGCGCACGTCGTTCGCCGCGTCGTCGATATCGCGGGAAATGTCGAACTCGATGCTGATGTCCGAGCGGCCGTCACGGCTGCTCGACGTGATCGCCTTGACGCCTTCGACGCCTGAAATCTGACTTTCGATCACCTGCGTGATGCGGCTCTCGATCACGGCAGCGGCCGCGCCGCGGTAATTGGTGTCGACCGAGACGATCGGAATGTCGATGTTCGGGTATTCGCGCAGCGGAAGCTGCGTGAACGAAATGATGCCGAACGCCATGATGAGCATGCTCAGCACCGCCGCGAACACCGGGCGGCGGACGGAAAGATCCGAAAGACGCATGGCGTTAGCTCCTGGTGGTCTCGGCTTCGGCGACCTGAGGCGCGGCATCGGCAGACTTGAGCAGCTTGACCGGCGCGCCGTCACGCAGCTTCACGGTGCCTTCGATAACGACGAGTGCGCCCGGCTGAAGGCCGCCTGTCACCTCGACGAAGCCCGGCTGGCGCTCACCCGTGATGATGCGCGTGCGCGAGACGCTGTTGCCGTCTTCGTTCACGACATAAACGAACTTCTGGGTGCCTTCGGCAATGACAGCCAGTTCAGGCACCGCCAGAGCCTCGCGCTGCTGGCGAATGATGCCAACGGTCATGAGCATGCCCGGCTTCAGGCGGAGTTCCGGATTGTCGATGAGGGCACGCACGCTGGCGGAACGGGTAACGGGGTCGATCTGCGGATCAATGGCTGAAATGCGACCTTCGAACAGTTCGTTATTGAAGGCTGAAACCCGGGCTTCCACTTCCTGACCGACCTTCACCTGGCTGAGGAAGGACTCGGGAATGGTGAAGTCGAGCTTGATGCTGGAAATGTCGCTGATCTCGACCAGAGCCGTGCCGGCCGAGATGATCAGGCCGGGTGAGACATTCCGCAGACCTGCAATGCCGGAGAATGGCGCACGGATCACGCGGTCATTGATCCGGGCCTGAATGCTCTCGACCGTTGCACGGGCGGCATCACGCTCTGCGGTGCGCTGGTCAAGGCTGGCACGGGTGGCGTAACCGCGTCCAACGAGCTGCTGCACACGGTCAAGCTGGAGTTCCGCCTCCTTCAGGCGAGCCCGAGCCTGGGCGAGGTCGGCATTTTCTTCGGACAGATCGAGTTCGGCCAGAATCTGGCCCTTCTTCACGGACTGACCGTCCTTGAAATGCAGCGAACGGACCCGCTCCGTCACATTGGCCGAAATGACCACCGACTCGCGGGCATTGCCGGTGCCCACAGCCTCGATCTTCTCAACGAAACGGATGAGTTTGGCGGGTTCAGCGACAACCGTTGCCGGCCTCATCTGGCCGCCGGCAGCACCTTTTCCGGGAGCTGTTCCTTCCTCTCCTCCACCGCAGGCAGCGGTCGCGAGGGCCAGGCCAATAGCAGTTATCGTTCGGCGCCACATATAACTTAGATCCGTCAGTGAAGGAGGGAAAAGGTTTCCCGTACATAGCATACAAGTGAGGTTACGAGGACAGAGGCCAAACCCCTTCGGTGATTTTTGTTACATTTGTAACCCCCATGGTGCAGTGCGAGATAACCCCCTTTCCATTTATTTCAAAGTAGGTCAGTATAGCTGACAGAATTTGGGGAAGGAGAGGGACATGGCTCTCTTGGATCCTCGCGTCACGCTGGAAGACAAATATACCAAAGAGCGTGGCCGAGTTTTTATGACAGGACTGCAGGCGCTGGTGCGTCTGCCGATGGTACAGGCCGCCCGCGACCGCGCGGCGGGCCTGAATACGGCCGGGTTCATCTCGGGTTACCGAGGGTCGCCGCTGGGCAACTATGACCAGGAGCTCTGGCATGCCCGGAAGCTGCTGGAAGAGAAGAACATCGTTTTCCGCTCCGGCGTGAACGAGGATCTTGCCGCCACCGCCGTGTGGGGCAGCCAGCAGGTCGGTCTGCGCCCAGGCGCAAAGTATGACGGCGTTTTCGGCATCTGGTACGGCAAGGGTCCGGGCCTCGATCGATCGATGGACGTGCTCAAGCACGCCAACGCGGCCGGCACGTCCCCGCACGGCGGCGTGCTCGCCATCGTGGGCGATGACCATGGCGCGAAGTCATCGACGCTGCCGCACCAGTCGGATCACAATTTCCAGGCGGCGTTCATGCCGTTCCTGTATCCGTCCAGCGTTCATGAGTATGTGGAATACGGCCTGCTCGGCATCGCCATGTCCCGCTTCTCCGGCTGCTGGGTGGGCCTGAAGGCGACCGCCGACACGGTGGAGACCGGCGCAACGGTCGATCTGGACAACGAGTGGCGCGATATCGTGCTGCCGGACTTCCAGATGCCGGAAGGCGGGCTGCACATTCGCCTCGGCGACATCTGGCGCGAGGAAGACTCCCGCCTCCAGCTCTTCAAGGGCTTTGCGGCGCTGGCGTTTGCGAAGGCCAACAAGATCGACAAGGTGATCTGGGACAGCCCCAAGCCTCGCCTTGGCATCATTTCGGCCGGCAAGTCCTACGCGGACACGCTGCAGGCGCTGGACGAGCTGGGCATCGATGAAAAGGTTGCGGCCGAGATCGGCCTCAAGCTCTACAAGGTCGGCATGCCCTGGCCGCTGGAGCCGGACGGCGTGCGCCAGTTCTGCGAAGGACTGGAGGAAGTCCTCGTCATCGAGGAAAAGCGCGAGTTCATCGAGCACCAGGTCAAGTGGCAGCTCTATAACTGGGATGAGAAGGTCCGCCCGCGCGTCGTCGGCAAGTACGACGAGACCGGCCAGTGGCTGCTCCACCCGGACAACGAGCTGAGCCTGGGCGAGATCGCGCACGTGATCGCCTCGCGCATCGCACGCTTCCACCAGACCGACCGGATCAAGGCCAAGCTGGAAATCTTCGCGGCTCGCGCGGCAGCGAAGAAGAGCTATGCCGCGCCCATTGCCCGCAAGCCGTACTTCTGCTCGGGCTGCCCGCACAACAGCTCGACCAAGGTGCCGGAAGGCAGCCGGGCGTTTGCCGGCATCGGCTGCCATATCATGGCGCTGTGGATGGATCGCAGCACCGATACCTTCACGCAGATGGGCGGCGAGGGCGTGACGTGGGTCGGCGAGGCGCCGTTCACGGACGAGAACCACGTCTTCTGCAACCTGGGCGATGGCACCTACTTCCACTCGGGCATCCTGGCCATTCGCCAGTCCGTGGCGGCAGGGGTGAACATCACCTACAAGATCCTCTACAACGATGCGGTGGCCATGACCGGCGGCCAGCATGTCGACGGCGAGCTGACCGTGCCCGAACTGGTGCAGCAGCTCATCGGCGAGAGCGTGAAGAAGATCGTCGTGCTCACCGAGGACATGAGCCGGTACGCGAACATCACGTTCCCGGATGGCATTGACCTGCTGCCGCGCTCCGAACTGGACCGGGTGCAGAAGGAGTTCCGCGACATTCCGGGGTGCACGGTCATCGTCTATGACCAGACCTGCGCCGCCGAGAAGCGCCGCCGCCGGAAGAAGGGCCAGTTCCCCGATCCGGACAAGCGCGTGATGATCAATGCGGCGGTCTGCGAGGGCTGCGGCGACTGCTCGGTGCAGTCCAACTGCGTGTCCGTCGAGCCGCTGGAAACCGAGTTCGGGCGCAAGCGCACGATCAACCAGTCCAGCTGCAACAAGGACTTCTCCTGCCTCAAGGGCTTTTGCCCGTCCTTCGTGACGGTGGAGGGCGGCAAGATCGCAACGCCGTCGCTCCCGAAGGAGACCGACTTCGGTACGGGCTTGCCGATGCCTGCCATCGCGCCGCTGGCGGATGATTACAACATCATCGTCACCGGCATTGGCGGAACGGGCGTGCTCACCATCTCGGCCATTCTCGGCATGGCGGCCCATATCGAGGGCAAGGCCTCGACGACGGCCGACATGGCCGGCCTCTCCCAGAAGGGCGGCGCGGTCTATGCGCAGGTACGCCTGGCCGCCAGCAACCAGCATCTGCTCAGCCCGCGCATCATCTCGGGCGGATCGGACCTACTGCTGGCCTGCGACGCGGTTGTGGCCGCAAGCGCGGTCATTCAGGACCTGATCAGCACGGAACGCACGGCGGCGGTGGTGAACAGCGCCACCCAGCCGGTGGCCGACTTCGTGCGAAACCGCGATCTGGACTTCAAGGGTCAGCAGGTGGAGCGCTCCATCCGCAAAGCGATCCGTGAGGGCGCGGCGGATTTTGTGCCTGCCGAGAAAATCGCCACGGCCGTGATGGGCGATGCCATCGCCACCAACATGATGATGCTGGGCTATGCCTGGCAGAAGGGCCGGGTGCCGCTGGCGCTGGAGAGCATCGATGCGGCAATCAGGCTGAACGGCGTGGCGGTCAGCTTCAACCAGCGGGCGTTCGCGCTCGGCCGGTTGCTGGCGCACGACCCGGCCAGGGTGCAGGGCCTGATCGAGGCCGCGCGCGGCCCGATGGCCGAGCCGGTGGCCAAGACGCTGGCCGAGGTGGTTGCAAAGCGCGTGGCGGATCTGACCGACTACCAGAACGCGGCCTATGCCGAGCGCTACCGCCAGCTGGTGGATACAGTGCAGGCTGGCGAAAGCCGGGTTGCGCCGGGTTCGGAAAAGCTGGCGCTGGCCGTTGCCCGCAACGCCTACAAGCTGATGGCGTACAAGGACGAGTACGAAGTGGCTCGCCTGTATACCGATGGCCGTTTCGAGCAGGCGCTGAAGGCGCAGTTCGGCAGCCACAAGGGGCTGAAGTTCCATCTCTCGCCGCCGCTGCTGGCGAAGCACGACCCGGCGACGGGCCGCCCGAAGAAGATGGAGTTCGGCGGCTGGATGTTCCGCGCCTTCAAGCTGCTGGCCAGGATGAAGGGCCTGCGCGGCACGGCGCTGGATATCTTCGGCCGCACCGAAGAACGCCGGATGGAGCGGCAGCTGGTGGAGGATTACTTCGCCACCGTTGAAAAGCTGATTGCGGGCCTGACCCCGGAGCGGCTTGAGACTGCCGTTGCCATCGCCGCGGTGCCGGACCAGATCCGCGGCTTCGGCCCGGTGAAGGAAGCCAGCCTGCCGCTTGCTCGCAAGCGCGAAGCCGAGCTTTGGCAGGTATGGGACGGCAAGGTGGCGGAGAAGGCTGCCGCGTAAGGCTGTCCGGCGGCATCGCCGCCAAAAGACAGCAGCCACAGAGAAAGGCCGCGTCCTGCATGCAGGGCGCGGCCTTTTCGGTTGTGGAGGCAGGGGCCGGTTACTTGACCAGCGAGTCAGCCATGGAGCAGGCTGCCGGGCCCATGATGACGACGAACAGCGTCGGCAGAATGAACAGGATGAGCGGCACGGTCATGACGGCGGGCAGACGGGCGGCTTTTTCCTCGGCGCGCATCATGCGGTCATTGCGGAACTCGGCAGACAGAACGCGCAGGGAAGAGGCCAGCGGCGTGCCGTATTTCTCGGTTTGAATGAGAGTGGTCACGACGCCGCGCAGCGATTGCAGATCAACGCGCTTGCCGAGATTTTCCAGCGCCTGCCGCCGCTCCGGCAGGAAGCCGAGTTCGATGGAGGTGAGACTGAACTCTTCGGCCAGTTCAGGATAGGCCATGCCCAGTTCACGCGAGACCCGGCTGAACGCGGCATCGAGCGTCAGGCCGGCCTCGGCACAGATGACGAGCAGATCCAGCGCATCCGGCAGGGCGAGGCGAATGGCGTCGCTGCGCTTCTGAACCGTATTTGTCACCAGAAGGTCCGGCAGCTTGTAACCGGCAAGCACGGAGCCGATCAGCATGAGCAGCTTGGTGTTGGTGCTGCTGTCCGCTATGATGCCGACGCCGAACAGCAGGAACAGGCCGAACGCGCCCGCAACCAGCGGCGCGATGAGGCGGGCGAACTGGTAAATGATCACCGCTTCCTTGGAGCGCCAGCCCGCCTGCGAAAGCCGCTCGGCGGCGAGCTTGGTCTGCTCGTCCTGAAGCACCTTCAGCCGGGTCAGGATATTGCCCATGGTGGCGGTGGCGTCTGCCTTGCTGATGAGCGAGGCGCGGCGGCGCGGGGCATTGATGCCCGCGCGCAATTGTTCGCGCCGTTCCTGCAGCGCCTTGATGCGCTCGCGCATGGGGTCGCGGATGGTGGTGGCGGCCCAGATGGCGAGGATGACCATGAACACCGCAACACCGGCCAGAATGGTGGCGAGGTCCAGCGGTTCGAGGCCGAAGGGCAGGGCGGGATTTGCGGGATTCACGCGGCGACCCCCTCAGACCTTGAAGTTGACCATCTGGTACATGATGAAACCGCCGATGCTCATCCATACGAAGCCGCCGACACCGGCGACCATCAGGCGAGGATCGGTGAAGAAGCCTCTCAGGTAGCCGTCGTTCACCATCCAGATGAGGCCGGCGACGACGAAAGGCAGGGCGCCGACGATATAGGCGCTGGCCTTGGCCTCGGACGACATCGCCTTGATCTTCAACTTCATCTGCTGGCGCTTGCGCAGCACCTCGGAGAGGTTGCTGAGTGTCTCGGCAAGGTTGCCGCCGGTTTCGCGCTGGATGGCAAGGGTGATGACGAAGAACTGGAATTCGGGCGTCGGCACGCGCCGGGCGGTGTCGTTCAGCGCCTGGTCCATGGTCAGGCCGATCTTGATCTTGTCGGCAACCGTGCGGAATTCAGCACCCACCGGATCGGGAATTTCCTTGCCGGTGATCGCCAGCGCCTCGGTGATCGGCAGGCCCGAGCGCAGGCTGCGAACCATGAGATCGATGGCGTCCGGAAACAGGGCAGTGAACTGGTTGATGCGCCGGGAGATGAGCACGGAAACCGCGACGTGCGGCACGCCGAGACCGAGCATGATGCCGAGCAGGAAGCTGAGCAGGAACGGCAGACCCATTCCCAGGCCGAAGAGCGTGAGCGCCACAATCAGACCGCCGCAGATCGCGCCATACTGGCCGAGGCTGACGGTCTTGCCGGTGCGGGCGAGGCGGGAGCGGAGTTCTGCCGGGCGCGGAATGAGGCCGCGGAACATCTGGTCCAGCCGGGTTTCCTGCTGCATGGCCAGAATGCGGCGCATCTGGGCCTTGCTCGCGGCATCGCGCGAGGTGGCGAAACGCTCCTTCAGCTTCTCCAGCCGGGTGGCTGCTTTCTTCTGCGGGTTGGGCGCAAGCACGAAGGCCAGCGCCAGCAACGCCAGCACGAGCACGCTGCAGACCAGCAGCAGGAGGAGCATCATCGGCGGCAGCATCAGACGTGTCCCACTGGCAGATGGCGAATCATAGGCAGTCCATCAGCGCGCGGCCGAGGCCGTAGTATTCGGCGCGCTCGTAGAATGCAGGACGCAGGCCGGAGGAGATGAAATCGCCGGTCAGGCGGCCGGACTGGTCCTCTCCGGTGAACTGGAAGGTGTAGAGATCCTGCGTGGTGATGACGTCGCCTTCCATGCCCACCACCTCGGTGATGTGGGAGACGCGGCGCACGCCGTCGCGCATGCGGGCGACCTGAATGATCAGGTTCACCGCGCTGGCGATCTGCTCGCGAATGGCCTTGGGCGGCAGGTTGAGGCCCGCCATGTTGACCATGTTCTCCAGACGGGTGAGCGCCTCGCGCGGGCGGTTGGCGTGGAGCGTGCCGAGCGAGCCATCGTGGCCGGTGTTCATGGCCTGCAACAGGTCGATGGCTTCGCCGCCACGAACCTCGCCCAGGATGATGCGGTCAGGCCGCATGCGCAGCGCGTTCTTGACGAGCCCGCGCATGGTGACTTCGCCCTTGCCTTCCAGGTTGGGCGGGCGGGTTTCCAGACGCACGACGTGGGGCTGCTGCAGCTGAAGCTCCGCCGCGTCTTCGATGGTGACGATGCGCTCGCCGGAGTCGATGTTGCGGGAGACGGCGTTGAGCATGGTCGTCTTGCCCGAGCCGGTACCGCCGGAGATGATGATGTTGAGACGGCAGCGGCCGGCGATCTTCAGCAGCTGGCACATCTTCTGGCTCAGGTTGTTCTGAGCCGCCATCATGTCGAGCGTGATCTTCTTCTTCGAGAACTTGCGGATCGAGATGGACGTGCCGTCGATGGCGAGCGGCGGCGCGATGACGTTGACGCGGCTGCCGTCGGCAAGGCGGGCGTCGCAGATCGGGCTGCTTTCATCGACGCGGCGGCCGACGGCGGCCACGATGCGCTGGGCCACGTTGAGCAGGTGCTGTTCGTCGCGGAACTTGACGTCGGTCAGCTCCAGCTTGCCCTTGCGCTCGACGTAAATCTGGTTTGCGCCGTTCACCATGATGTCGGTGACGGCATCGTCCGCCAGCAGGGGCTCGAGCGGGCCAAGGCCGAACATGTCATTGAGCATGAGCGTGACAAGCTCGCGCTGCTCAGACTTGTTCAGGTTGATCCGCTGCTGGATCAGCAATTCGGCGACAATGTCGGAGACCTGATCCTCCACATCGGCGCGCGACAGTTCGTTGATGGCGCTGGCGTCGATGTGCTCCATCAGGAGCGGATGGATTTTCGCCTTGGCTGCGGTGACGGTGCTCTGGCGCTGGTTGTCCGCCTCGATGGCCTTGTAGGCATAAACCAGCTCGTTGAGAAGGACGGTGACGGCATCGCGCACCTCCATCTCGTTGACGACGATATTGTTGGAGCGCGCGGCTTCCTGCACGCGGTCCTGAATGGCCATCACCAGTTCGGTGCGGGCGCGATCCTTGTATTCGGCGGCCGGAAACAGCTTGAGCAGATCGGGCGAAATTGCCTCGCAGACCTGATCCACGATTTCGCCGCGCGCCATGGTCTCGCCCGTGGGCGGCGGCGCTGGCGTCGCTGAAGCCTCAGTTGCGCCCTTTAGCGGACGGCGGGCAGGGGAAGCTGCCGCTGCCGCCGGAAGCGGTACGGTATCGGCCCGGGTGGCCGCGCGTCGTCCAAAGCCTACCTGTCTCATGCACCCATCCTATCGCCGTCAGCGGGATTTGAGCGGAAACAACGATTTGATACTCGCAAGCTTGCCGAGCAGCGAAGCGCCTCCGGCGGCGGACGCCGCGCTATCACCCTGAAGAATGGTCTGCGCCAGTTCGATCAGGGTGCCGGCGGCCTTGCTGGCGCGCCCGGCCTGCGCGAGCGAGCGACCCTGCTGTGCGGATGCGATGGCGCTTTTTGCATCGAACGGCAGCTCGGCCACGATCTTGCACTCAACCGATGCCTCGAAATCCTGACGGCTGACCTCGGTCTGTCCTTGCAGCGGCAGCTTGTTGGCAACCAGATGGATTTTTGCGTTCGGCGCCTGCGCATTGATGAACCCGATGAGGCGCAGCGTATCGCGTGCGGCTGCCAGCGTCAGGTCGGTCACGATGACGACATGGCGGGCACCGGGCAGAATATTCGGATTCTGAACCGCGAACAGGCGCGGCACATCCATGACGATGGCGTCGTAGGACTGAACCACCTGGGCATGGAGTTGGTCCAGCGCCGTGCCGTCCGTGAGGATCGGTGCGTTGATTGACGCCTCGGCGGACAGGATCGCCAGTTTTTCGCTGACCTTCACGATGGCCCGCTCGATGAACAGACTGTCGATGCGGGCGGGATTTTCGAGCGCGTCGGTCAGGCCGCGGCCGGGTTCGAGATCGAAGGAGAGCGCGCCGACGCCGAAGTGAATATCGAAATCGAGCAGGGCGGTCTTGCGGTCGAGCGTGTCCGCTGCCGCCCAGGCGAGAGAGGTGGCGACGGTGGATGCGCCAACACCGCCGCGCGCACCGATGACGGCGATGGTGGTGGTCTTGCTCTCCGGCGCAGCCTCGGCGGACGGCTCGTTCTTCGGCGCGTGCAGCGCGGCCTGCGCATTGTGCAGGGATTCGCGCATCACATGATCGGAGACGGGCTTCAGCAGATAATCGTGGATGCCGGATGCCAGCAGTTCACGGTACAGGTGAACGTCGTTGATGCTGCCGACGGCGATCACGATCGTGCCCGGCTCGCAGACCTCGGCGAGGGCGTTGATATCGCCCAGCGGATCAGCGCAGTCCGACAGGTCTACCATGAGAATCTGCGGACAGGCGGAAACGGACAGGGTCTGCACCGCGTTGGGCAGGCCGCCGCGATGGATTTTCTCGGGCAGCCAGCCCATGTCGAGGACAGTGCTCTTCAGCACCTCGACGGTCGCGTCATCCGAGACGAACGCCGAGAACATGTCGCGCTGGGTATCCGCGAAACGCGGTGTCGATGACCAGGGGGCATTCATTGTCGTGTTTCCCGCTTCCAGACCGATTATTCGCCGCTCGTGGTGCTGGCCTTGGTCAGCGCCTTCTCGTAGCCCGTCGGCACACGACGCTGCCAATGGTCGTGGCTCTTGCTGATGTCGGCAGCATTGGGGCCCGCATAGGGCTGCCCGGCAACGAGATCGTTGGGGTTCGCAATCATGGCGGCGAAATTGCTGTTGGTCGCGCAGCCGTAGTTGCTGTGGGAAGCGCCGGTCATGTTGGCAGACGGGTTGCTGCTCCAGTCCGGGCAGGCCGGAGCGCTCGCCTGTGCCCGCACGATCCACAGCCGCGCCGTGCCGTGGGGCATGGCGGTTGGCGATGGCGGGGCCGCATCCGAAAGCTGGCCGCCGCTGTGCAACACGATGCTCGCAACCGCCGCGCGGCGCGTGGCAGCGTCAGGGTTCGGATCGTCAAGCATGAGGCGATCGCCCATGCCGACGTTCATGCTGGTGAGGAATGCCTGAAGGCTTGCGGCCTCCTGCGGCGCGATGCTGCCATTGGGCAGGAAGGTGATGTCCCGCGTCAGCGCCTGCGTCGAGACGACCGGCGTCTTGACCGAGGAAAGACCGCGGTTCCCATCGCAGGCGGAGAGCGCAAGCGCCACGCCCAGAACGGCAGCGGGCATCAGAATGCGGTTAAAGACCGGAGCCAGCCTCATTGCACGTCTCCCTGAAATGAGAAGCCCGGAGCCGGGGCAGTTTGCGCCGCCTGTGCCGGTTGGGCACTGACGGTTGCGGGCGCGGGCGGGCTGCTCTGGGTGAAGGTCTTGCCCAGCAGCCAGCGCTCAAGATCATTGGGGGCCTTGTATCCGTCCGTCGGCAGGCGGATGTCCTTGGCGTCAACCGGCGTGACGAGATAGGGGGTGACGATGATCACCAGTTCGGTCTCGTTGCGGCGGAAGCTGTCGGAGCGGAACAGTGCGCCCAGAATGGGCAGATCGCCCAAAACCGGAACCTTGGTGACGTCCTGCCCCGTGGTGTTGCGCAGCAGGCCGGCGATCATGAAGCTCTGGCCGGAGCCGAGCTCGACCGTGGTTTCGGCCCGGCGCGTGGTCAGGCCCGGCACGCTGATGCCGTTGACGGTGATGGACCCGGCGGGGGAGAGTTCGCTCACCTCCGGGCGCACGCGCAGGGCGATGCGGTTGTTGCTCATGACGGTTGGCGTGAAGGCGAGGCCAACGCCGTATTGCTTGTATTCGATGAGCACGCGGCCGTCTTCCGCGGGCATGGGAATGGCGAACTCGCCGCCTGCCAGGAAGCTGGCCATTTCGCCGGACAGGGCGGTCAGGTTCGGCTCGGCCAGAATGCTGACGAGGCCTTCTTCTGCCAGCGCATCGATGGCGGCAGCGGCGTTGAGCCCGAAGAGGTTGCCGGCAAGGCCGATGGTGTTGGTGCCCTCGCTGGTGAGGAACTCGTAGCCCTGTTCGGTGATGCGGATGGCGTTGCGGCCCTGCCAGAGACCGAAGAGGAAGCCGCCGGTCGAGTCCCGCGTGGCGATGTTGACGCCCACTTCCTTCAGAAGCGAGCGGCTGACCTCGGCGATCTTCACCTGAAGGTTCACCTGCACCGGCGTTGCGGTGCGCACCTTGTTGATGACCACCTGCTTGTCGCCCAGCAGCTGCTTCACCAGGCGTTCGGATTCCGCCACCGCTTCGGGTGAGGGCGCAACGCCGGAGAGCATGATCATGCCATTGAACGGCTCGGCGGTAATATCAGCCTGCGGCAGCGCCGCCTTCAGGAGGCTGCGCACCTGCTCGATGTTGCTCGAGACGTGGACGCTGGCCGAGTAGATGACCCGGTCCGCGCTGTCCATGGCGTAGAGCGTAGTCTCGCCCGCGCCGACGCCGAGGACGTAGACGAGCTGCGGCGAGCGCACCTGCACGTCGGCGATCTTGGGATCGGCGATGAACACGCTGGCGGCGGGACGCTCAAGGCGCACCAGCGTGCCCTTGCTGGCCGAGACGGTGAGGGAGTCCTGCGGCGTCTGGATGGCGGCGGCCTGTGCGAAGGCAGGCGCGGCGTTGCTTGCGAGAGCGAGACCGCCGAGCGCCAGCGCAGTGGCAAAGACAGTGCAAACGGAACGGCTGGCACGCATGTTATTGTGCTCCAGTCTGGGCCACGGAGGCCTCATTGCCCCGAACGACGACCACCACCTGCGAGCGCGGCGCGGAAGTCCTGACGCTGCCGCCGCCGCCGGAACTCCGAGCGGCATTGGCGAAGCGGGTCACTTCGGACGCGGTGGTGTAGGTGGGCGTTGTATCAACCGGCATGGCGGCAACGATCTCGCCATTCTCGCCGATGGTATCGCCCCGCTCCGCCAGGGGACGCAGGCTGAGGGAGAGGCCGCCAAGCTGCTGCATGACGTTGATCTTCTCCACCTGCTTGGGTGTGACTTCCAGCGTGGCGGTGCTGCCGACCTTGGCCTGACCGGCTTCGCTGGCGACGGCCTGATCGATGGCGAGGATGCGAACGTTGCGGATGACGGTTTCAGATACTTGCAGGGCGCGGGCTTCGCCGCGCTCGACCTGATGAGTGACAACGAGATCCACCCGATCGCCGGGGAACACGAAACCGGCAACGCCCGAGGTGGAAGAGATGGAAACGGTGATGGCGCGCATGCCTGGGGTTAGAACAGCGGCCATGAAGCCCCGGTCCTGCGGGCCGACGACGGCATCCTTGGTCAGGGGCTGCCCGGCGAGGAAGGCGCTGCGCACGACCTTGCCGGTCATGTCGGAAACGGAAGACGCGCCTTCGGGCACATAGGCCTCGTGGACGGCGTCCTCGGGCCAGGGCTGCCACTTCAGATCATCGGCCTGAAGGATACGCCCGGCCGGAAGCGGGCGGGCGGCCACCAGGATCTTCTGATCTGTGGCAACCTTCGCCACCGCCTGCGCCGGACCAGTGTCTCGGCCGGACATGAGCGAGCGCGCCATAAAAGCCGTGACGACGGCGATCAGCAGGGCCGCGATGACGAGAATGAGACTGCGAACGTTCATGCCGTCCTCTCCGGATCACAATGCCAGCTGTTGTAGGGCCCAAAAATTAACGATTGGTTGGAGCACGACACCGATGCCCCCCGCCGCGATGGCAACCCCGTAGGGCACGTCGCGACTCGCATCGCCGCGCAGCTTGCGGATGATGATGAGGGCAAGGGCGAGCACGCCGCCAACCAGCGCCACGAGAAACAGCATTTCGAGAACGCGGGCGGCTGGAACCCACAGCGTAAGGGCGGCGATGAGCTTGACGTCACCCCCGCCCATCGCACCAAGGGCGAACAGCAGCACGAAGCCTGCGAACACCAGCAATGCCACGCCAAGCTGGATGCCGAGCAGGGGCAGAAGCGGCTGGGCCTGTGCAAGGCTGGCCGCAACCCAGTAAGGCAGGGCAAGGGCTGCCACGGCGATGCACAGCATGTTGGGAATGGTGTACCGCCGGATATCGCCAACTGCGGCGATGACCAGAAGCGCAACCAAGGCTATGAGAAGGCCGTGTTGAATGATGCTCCACATGCGGGAACGTTCACACGCAAAACTGAACAAGTCGTAACTGACGGCCCGCAGGCAACGGTATATTGAGCAGATGCAGAACGCTTCCACCGGTTATGGCCCCGCATTCGGCCCCGTTTTCGGGCGCCGGTCCTTCGCGCAGCAGACCCGGCTGCGAGACTGGCGCGCGCCGGACGGCTGGCCGCTGCGCACCCTGTGCTGCCTGCCGGAAGGGGATGCGCGCGGCACCGTTCTCTTCCTGAACGGCCGGGGCGACTTCATCGAGAAATATCTGGAGAGCTACGGCGCGTTTCTGGACTGGGGCTATGCCGTGGCGACGCTCGACTGGCGGGGGCAGGGGCTCTCGGGCCGTCTTGGTGATCACCCGCACAAGGGGCACCAGACGGATTTCGATATTCTGGTCAGTGATCTGGCGCACTGGATCGAGGATGTGGCGCGGGACTTCCCGCCGCCGTTCTACCTGGTGGCGCACTCCATGGGCGGGCATCTGGCGCTGCGCTATCTGGCCGAGCATAACGGTAGTGCATCCGGCGCGGTGCTGCTGGCCCCCATGCTGGGCATTCGCACGGGTGGTATTCCAAGCCCGGTGACGAAGCGGCTGGCGCGGTGGATGGTGAGCCGGGGGCGGGCCGGGGAGTTCGCGCCCACCCAGCGGCCACATGGGGCATGGCAGAGCTCCGCCCTGCGGCAGGGAGCGTTGACGGCGGACAACGAGCGCTTCGCCGACGAGGTCTGGTGGACGCAGCAGAACCCGGCGCTGGCGCTGGGCGGCGTGACCTACGGCTGGCTGGATGCAGCATTCCGGTCTCTTGATCGGCTGCACGTGCCCGGCTACCTGCAACGCGTGAAAACCCCAGTTCTCATCCTGTTGCCTGAGCTTGAGCAGGTCGTTGATCCGGTGGCGGCACGGCACGTTGCGGCGCACCTGCCGCAGTGCCGTCTGGAAGTCGTACCGGGTGGCCGGCATGAACTGCTGAGGGATGCGGACACGGTGCGTCTGGCCACGCTTGCGCATATCCGCGCTGCACTGGAAGGCGCGGCGCATGGCTGAGCGGTACGACGTCGTCATGATCGGTGCGGGGATCGGCGGGGCATCACTCGCGGCAAACCTCGGGACCGGTGTGAGTGTTGCCATCCTCGAGGCCGAGGCGTTTCCGGGCTATCACACCTCGGGCCGGTCCGCGGCGTTCTACTCGGAGTCTTATGGCGGTCCGGTCGTGCAGCCGCTGACCACCGCCTCGCTTCCCTATTTCATCTCCGCAGAGAAGGAGACGGGCGAGGCGTGGCTGGGGACGGAGCGGGGCGCGCTCTACGTGGGACAGGCGCACCAGCGCGAGGCCCTGCACCAGATGCGGGCGCTGTATCCCGCGCTGGAGATGGAGGTCATTGGACCGGAACAGGTGGCCGAGCGCGCGCCGATGCTGCGTCCCGAGTGGCGGGCCGGAGGACTGTGGGAGCCCCGGGTACGCGACATCAACACGGCCACCATGCATCAGGCTTTTCTGCGCACGGCCAAGCGGAACGGCGGCGTGCTCAAGACCGGCTGGCGGGTCACGTCCCTGCGACGGGAACAGGATGGCTGGACGATTTCTTCCGGTTCGGAGGAAATTCACGCGCGGGTCATCGTCAACGCGGCCGGGGCCTGGGCGGACGAACTTGCGCAGCTTGCGGGCATTGCGCCGATTGGCCTTGTGCCCATGCGCCGGACGCTGGTGGTGCTGCGGGTGCCGCAGGCGGAGTATCGGGCGGATGCGCCGCTGGTGCTTGATGTGGACGGCAGCTTCTACTTCAAGCCGGACGCGGGCACCTACTGGGTCTCCCCACATGATGAGACACCGTCCGTGCCGTGCGATGTGCAACCGGAGGAGCTGGACGTGGCCATTGCGCTCGACCGGCTGGAGCAGGCCACCACCCTGACCATTTCCCGGCCCGAGCGCAGCTGGGCGGGCCTGCGCACCTTCGCCCCTGACCGCGCGCCGATCTACGGCTTCGAGCCGACGGCTCCAGGCTTTTTCTGGTGCGCCGGGCAGGGCGGATTCGGCATGCAGACAGCACCGGCCGCAGGCGTGCTGTGCGCCAGTCTCATTCATGGGGAACCGTTGCCGGGAGCCTTGCTGGAGGCAGGCGTGGACGCTGAGGCATACAGCCCGGCGCGGTTCAGGGCCACGGCCGGAAAATAATCGAACTATATTTTGGGGGAGCGGTCCTTTGGCCATCTCCCGAGCAGCACAAAAGAAAACACCGGCCAGAGGCATCTGACCGGTGTTCTTTGTTCTTGCCCGAAGGGAAAAGCTTCAGGCCTGGCGGAAGGGTCAGGCCTTCGCCTTCAGCGCATCGCGGATTTCGCGCAGCAGCTGAATGTCTTCGGGCGGCGGCGGCGGTGCTGCCGGAGCCTCTGTCTTCGACGGACGGCGCAGGATGTTCGCACCCTTGACGATCCAGAATACGACGAACGCCAGCAGGATGAAATTCAGCGCCACGGTGATGAACTGGCCATAACCCAGCACGGGCACGCCTGCCGCCACCAGTGCCTTGTAGGTTTCCGGACCCTCGAAGGTGGCCGGAACGGTGCCGAGCTTCAGGTAGAGGTTGCTGAAATCCGGCGTGCCGACGATGGCCGAGACGAGCGGCATGATGAGATCGTTCACGACGGAGTCGATAATCTTGTTGAATGCAGCGCCGATGATGACACCGACAGCCAGATCAAGAACGTTGCCACGCAGGGCAAATTCCCGGAATTCCTTTAACATGTGACCAGCCCCAGAGTTTTATCCAAATGTCATTTTAACCGCTGCGGCTAAGAGCTGCTACAGTTTATAAGTAGCTAATAACAATGGACGAATAGGCGTAGGCAGGATCGGCCGGGCTTACGCGCCGTTGCGAATTTCAGCGATGCCAAGGCGGGCCAGTTCATCGGCGCGCTCGTTCTCCGGGTGGCCGGAGTGACCCTTGACCCATTTCCACTCGATCTGGTGCTGGCGGCTGGCGTCCTGAAGCGCCTGCCAGAGCTCGGCGTTCTTCACCGGCTTCTTGTCGGCGGTCTTCCAGCCGTTGCGCTGCCAGTTGAACATCCACTTGGTAATGCCGTCCCGCACATAAACGCTGTCGGTCGTCAGGATGACATGGCAGGGGCGCTTGAGGGCGCGCAGCGCCTCGATGGCGGCCATCAGCTCCATGCGGTTGTTGGTGGTATGGGCCTCGCCGCCATGGATTTCCTTGGTGCGGCCGGCCGAGCGCAGGATCGCGCCCCAGCCGCCCGGCCCCGGATTGCCGGAGCAGGCGCCATCAGTGAAGATTTCAACGCTGGGTTTTTCTGTCATGGATTACGCGGCCGCGAACAGGCTGGCGGCCTGTGCCTGAAAGAAGGCGAGGCGGCGGGAATAGGCCAGCGGGTCCTTGCGGGTGACGATGGCGTCTGCCGGCGTGTTCAGCCAGTCGTAGGCGCGGGTCAGCAGGAAGCGCAGCGCCGCGCCCTGGCACAGCAGCGGCAGGGCTTCGCGCTCGCGCGGCTCCAGCGGGCGCACGCTTTCGTAGCCTGCCAGAAACGCCTCGGTAAGATCCTGCCGATAGCTGGTGCCATCGGCGCTGAAGCACCACGCGTTGAGGCAGACGGCAACATCGTAGGCCCAGGCGTCGTTGGCGGCGAAGTAGAAGTCGATGAGGCCGGTCACTTCCGTGTCGATAACGAGCACGTTGTCCGGGAACAGGTCGGCATGGATCGGCCCCGAAGGCAGGTTGCCCGGCCACGCCGCGCCGATGTCGGCAAGGGCGTTGTCGATCTGCGAGCGCAGGCCCGGGGAGATGGTGTCCGCCTCGGCGCGCACGGCAGCGGCCAGCCGTCGCCAGCCGTCAACCGACAGGTCGTTCGGGCGGGAGAGCGGGAAGCTGGCGGCGGCCTGATGCAGCCGGGCCAGCGCCGCGCCGACCGGGCGGCAATGCTCGGCCGTCGGCTCGGTGAGGGAGACGCCCTTCAGGAACTCGATGAGGCAGGCCGGGCGGCCTGCAAGGGTGTGCAGCGTCTCGCCCCGGCTGTTGGGGATGGGGCGCGGCACGGGCAGGTGCGCATCGGCCAGATGGCCGGTCAGGCCGAGGAAGTAGGGCAGGTCCTCAAGCTTCACGCGCTTCTCGTATAGGGTGAGGATGTAGCGGCCCTGCTCGGTCTCGATGAGGTAGTTGCTGTTCTCAACGCCTTCGGCAATGCCCTTGGCGCTGAGCAGGTGGCCGATGTTGAAGTCCGCCAGAAAGGCTTCGAGCATTTCGGTCGGAACATGGGTGTAGACTGCCACGGCCCCCTCTTTCGTTCAGCTTGCGTAGTTGTGTGAGTTGCGCGCCGGACGGCGTCAGGCCGTCAGCGCGCGCGGCAGCTTGAATTCCACGTCCTCGGTGGTGGTGGTGACGTGGTCGATGTCGAGCGTGAAGCGCTCGCGCAGGGCGGCCAGTACTTCTTCCACCAGCACTTCCGGCGCGGAAGCGCCCGCGGTGATGCCGACGCAGGAAACCCCCTCGAACCACGACCAGTCGATGCACGTGGCGCGCTGAACCAGACGGGCCTTGGCGCCGCAGCGCTCCGCCACTTCCACCAGCCGCAGGGAGTTGGAGGAGTTGGGCGCGCCGATGACCAGCACCAGATCGGCCTTGTCCGCAATCGCCTTCACCGCATCCTGCCGGTTGGTGGTGGCGTAGCAGATGTCTTCCTTCTTGGGCGACTCCAGCGCCGGGAAGCGCTCGCGCAGGACGGAGACGATCTCGGCCGTGTCATCCACCGACAGGGTGGTCTGGGTGATGTAGGCGAGGTTGTTCGGGTTCGCGACCTCGATCGCGCGGGCATCGGCCACGGTCTCGATGAGGGAAATCGCGCCATCATCAAGCTGGCCCATGGTGCCGATCACCTCCGGATGGCCCGCATGGCCGATCATCAGAATATGACGGCCCTGCGCCGAATGGCGCTCGGCCTCGCGGTGAACCTTGGAGACGAGCGGGCACGTGGCATCGACGTACAGCATCTGGCGGCGCTCGGCCTCGGCCGGAACGGACTTGGGCACACCGTGCGCCGAGAAGATGACGGGCGCGCCTTCCGGCACCTCGTGCAGTTCATCCACGAATACCGCGCCCTTGGCCTGAAGGGTTTCCACCACGAAGCGGTTGTGCACGATTTCGTGGCGAACATAGACCGGCGCGCCGAAACGCTCGATGGCGATTTCGACGATCTTGATGGCGCGGTCGACCCCGGCGCAGAAACCGCGGGGATTGGCGACCAGTACGGAGAGTGCAGGTAACGTCATGGCCTGGATGCTATAGCCGCAAAGGCGCCTAAAAAAAACGGGCGAATTGGCAGGACGCACCAGAATGGGGTGGGGAGGGCGCCGTCCGGTTGTTTCGTCAACTGATCATTTACCTTTTCAGGCTAAGCCGTTCGAGTGTGATGACCGTTCATTGGGTAACTAGCAACTGAACCCGCGCGGTCTGACAATGAAACAGAAGATTTCAGGAAGGGCTGTTGACGATGTTGGTTAAGTTTGCTCGCAAGATGACCGGTGCCATGATTGCTGCGGCAATCGTTGCTGGCGCATCCGCTCCGGCGATGGCGCAGGATGCCGGTTGGCAGCGCCAGGTCGCCAAGCTCATTTCGGACAACTTCAGCTACCCGCGCTCGGCACAGGTGCGCGGCGAGGAAGGCACCGCCAAGGTGAAGGTGTCGATGGACGCAAGCGGCCGAATCACCGGCGTGCAGCTGGTCGAGCCGACCGGCTCGGATATTCTGAACCGCGAAGCCGAGAAGATCATGCAGAAGATCGGCAGCTTCCCGCCGCCGCCGGCCGGCGTGAACAGCCTGGTCATTCCGATCAGCTGGAAGCTCAGCTAAGCCAATTCGCCTTCTGGCGGAGAGTTTGCGAGCCGTTCGACGCCGGTCGTCGAGCGGCTCGCTTGCGTCTGGAGCGAGGCGCGCCTACTGTGCGGCCCGCATCGAAAGGCGGGAGAGTTGCGCATGGCCAACGAAGTGAAGGCAGCCAAGAGAATGAATGCTTTGACGAATCTGCGCCGCGCGACCGGCGAACGTTTCCCCGGCTGGCTGACCGGCGGCCGAGTGGCCGCCCTTGGCATGGTGGCGGCTCCGCTGCTGCTGGCCGGCTGCTCTTCCAACCCGCTGCAGGTGACCCGCACCCTGTGCCCGGCCACGGCCGTGCCGCAGCATGCAGGCACGCTCACCTTCTTCTCGCCGCCGAGCAGCCGTACGGCGGATTCGGTGGTGGCGAGCGCCAACATCTTCAATCTGCAGAATCAGTGCAATGAAGGCGGCGAAAAGGTCACCAGCAACCTGCGCTTCACCATTGGTGCGCAGCGGCCCAACGCGGCGGCTGAGCAGACCATTACCGTTCCCTATTTCGTGGCGGTGGTGAAGGAGGGCGAGACCCTGCTTTCCAAGCAGATCTACGAAGCGACCCTGACCTTTGCCGCTGGCGACGTGCGCGCCGAATCCGTGCAGACGGTTCAGGCCGCCGTTGACCGTGCCGAGGCTCTGGCTGCGGCAGGTCCCGCGCCGGGCAGCGAGAAGAAGAAGCGCAAGCGTGGCGAAATGGCCGAGCCGGAGGACCTGTTCTTCGACGCCAAGCCCAAGGCCAGCGGGTTCGAGATTCTGGTGGGTTTCCAGCTCACCGACGCGCAGGTTCACTACAATATCACGCAGTAACAGCGGACAGCCGGGCCGACGGGCCGGGCGCTGCTGAACGACTGAGGGGCGCGGTCTGTCAAACGGGCAGGCGGCGCCCCTTTCGTTTGCGGCCGCAGTTTCATATCCTGCGGGTGGCTTTGATTGGCTGAAAGTTGCTCGGGACCTGTCAAACTCAACTGGCTCAATCGACTAACAGTTGACTTGGCGAGCGCGAATCATAGGGTGAGCGGGCTGCGGACATATCCGACATCAGCGCGGGAGAGGCTGCGGCGATTGCCTGACAGGGAAACCTGACAAGGAGGATCGCCCGGCGCCGAAGGAGCAACCGCCCCGGAATCTCTCAGGCAAAAGAACCGCGTTGGTGAACAGCACTCTGGAAAGCATCTGCCGGATTTGAGCGGCAGATCACCGAAGGGGTAAGTGACGGTATTCCAAACACCGTCACGAAAGCTCTCAGGTTCCGTGACAGAGGGGGCAGGAGCGTCCTGGAAAAGGGCGTGTTGTCACGGAGACTTGCTATGGCCGACGCGCCAGAGAACCTTTTGCATACGCCGCTTTACGATCTGCATGTGTCGCTGGACGCCCGCATGGTGCCGTTCGCTGGCTATGCCATGCCGGTGCAGTACCCGACCGGCATCATGACCGAGCACAAGTGGACCCGTGAGAGCGCGGGCCTGTTCGACGTCTCCCACATGGGGCAGGTGCTGCTGACCGGCGATGGTGCCGACGTGGCGCTGGAGACCATCGTTCCGGGCGAGGTGCTGGCGCTTCAGCCGGGCAAGATGCGCTATTCCATGCTGCTGAACGAAACCGGCGGCGTGCTGGACGACCTGATGATCACCCGCCGCGAGGGCGATCTCTATGTGGTGGTGAACGGCGCGTGCAAGCAGGGTGACATCGCCCACATGCGGGCGCAGCTGGAGCCCAAGGGCGTCACCGTGACCTACCGGGACGATCTGGCGCTGCTGGCGCTGCAGGGTCCCAAGGCGGTCGATGCGCTGTCACGTCTTGTACCGGGCGTTGAAAGCCTCACCTTCATGACGGCGGGTGCCTTCACGTGGGACGGGGCAGAGCTCTGGATCTCGCGCGCGGGCTACACCGGCGAGGATGGTTTCGAGATCTCGCTGCCGAACGACAGGGCCGTGGCGTTCGCCAAGGCGCTGCTCGAGCAGCCGGAAGTGAAGCCGATCGGCCTTGGTGCGCGCGACAGCCTGCGCCTGGAGGCGGGCCTGCCGCTCTACGGCCATGATCTGACAACCGAAATCTCGCCGATCGAGGCCGGACTTGGCTTTGCCATTTCCAAGCGCCGCAAGACGGAAGGCGGTTTTATCGGGGCGGATGTGGTGCTGAACCAGATCCTGAGCGGAACCGACCGCAAGCGCGTCGGGTTCAAGGTTGAAGGACGCCAGCCCGCGCGCGAGGGTGCGCAGGTGGTGACCGAAGATGGCCGCGTGATCGGCCTTGTCACCAGCGGCGGCTTTGCCCCGACGGTGGAAGCGCCCATCGGCATGGCCTTCGTGGAGAAGGATTTCGCCAGCGACGGCACGCAGATCTTCATCGACGTGCGCGGCCGCAGGCTGACGGCAACTGTGGTGCCGATGCCGTTCGTGCCGCACCGCTACGTTCGAATTTCCAAGTAACAGCCGAACAGGCAATCAACGGGCCTCAAGGCCAGCAGGGGTAAGGTTTCATGACCGTTTATTTCACCAAGGATCACGAGTGGGTGCGGGTTGAAGGCGACACCGGCACCATCGGCATTTCCGAATACGCACAGGGCCAGCTCGGCGATGTGGTGTTCGTGGAACTGCCGGAAATCGGCCGCACCGTCGCACCGGGCGACGAACTGGCGGTTGTCGAGTCCGTGAAGGCGGCCTCGGAAGTCTATGCCCCGGTTTCGGGTGAGGTGGTGGAGGCCAACGAGGCCCTCAACGACGACCCGAGCCTGGTGAACAGCGGCGCGGAAGGCGAGGGCTGGTTTGCCCGCGTGCGCCTGTCCGACACCGCGGAACTGGAAGCCCTCATGGATGAGGCTGCCTACAAGGACTACGTGGCCAGCCTCGCCTGACCCGTAAAATCTGAGGAATTGGGATGCGTTACCTGCCCCACATGGATGCTGACCGCCAGTCTATGCTGGCGGACATCGGCGTCGAGCACATCGACGAGCTGTTCCGGGACGTTCCGGCAGCGGCTCTTCTGAAGGAACCGATCACGTCGCTGCCGAACCATGCGACCGAGCTTGAGGTGGAGCGCATGCTCTCCCGCATGGCCGGGCGCAACACTCCGGCCAGCGCCGTGCCGTTCTTCATCGGCTGCGGTGCCTACAAGCACCACGTGCCGGCGAGCGTGGATCACCTGATCCAGCGCGGCGAGTTCCTGACCAGCTACACGCCGTATCAGCCGGAAATCGCACAAGGCACGCTGCAGTACCTGTTCGAGTTCCAGACGCAGGTGGCGCGTCTCACCGGCATGGAGGTGGCCAACGCCTCCATGTACGACGGCTCGACCGCAACGACCGAGGCCATCTTCATGGCCCGTCGCATCACCCGCCGGAAGAAGGCGCTGATCTCGGCCGGTGTTCACCCACACTACGTTGACGTTGCCAAGGCGCTGGCCAAGGTTTCGGGCGACGAGCTGGTGATCGGCACGCCGGAGCTGGCCAAGGGCAAGCCGGGCGGTGACTACGAAGCGCTGCTGGGCCAGATCGACAAGACCACGTCCTGCGTCGTCGTGCAGAACCCGAACCTGTTCGGTTACGTGGCCGACCTGACGGAACTGGCCGAAGCCTGCCACGCCAACGGCGCGCTGCTGGTCGTCGTCGTGACCGAAGTGGTCTCGCTCGGCCTCATGAAGTCTCCGGGCGAGATGGGCGCGGACATCGTTGTGGGCGAGGGCCAGTCCATCGGCAACGGCCTGAACTACGGCGGTCCGTACCTCGGCCTGTTCGCCTGCCGCGAGAAGTTCGTGCGTCAGATGCCGGGCCGCCTGTGCGGTGAAACCGTGGATGCGGACGGCCGGCGCGGCTACGTGCTGACGCTCTCCACCCGCGAGCAGCACATCCGCCGCGAGAAGGCGACCTCCAACATCTGCACCAACTCCGGCCTGTGCGCGCTGGCGTTCACCATCCACCTCAGCCTTCTGGGCGAGGCGGGTCTGCGCCAGCTGGCCCAGTTCAACCACGCCCGCGCGGTTCAGGCCGCCGAGCGGCTGGCCAAGGTGCCGGGCGTTGAAGTGCTGAACGACGCCTTCTTCAACGAGTTCACCATCCGCCTGTCCAAGCCCTCGCGCGATGTGGTGCGGGAGCTGGGCAATCGGGACATCCTGGCAGGCGTGGCGCTGAGCCGCCTCTACCCGACCGAGACGGCCCTGCACGACGGCGTGGTGCTGGCCGTGACCGAAATTGTAACCGAATCCGACATCGAGGCGCTGGCAAAGGGCCTTGAGGAGGTGCTGTCATGCTGAACCGTCAGGGACGCCCCACGGGAACTGGCGAAGGCGCTTCGGCCGAAGGTTTCACCACCTTCACCGGCCACAAGGGCCTCGACCTCAACGAACCGCTGATCTTCGAGATCGGCCGCGGCGACCGCACCGGCGTTGACGTGCCGGACGCACCGAAGGTGGCCTCGCGCCTCGGCGGGCTGGAGCGCGAAGCGCCGATCGGCCTGCCGGGTCTGTCCGAGCCGGAAGCCGTGCGCCACTACACGCGCCTCAGCCGCAAGAACTACGCCATTGACATGGGCCTGTTCCCGCTGGGCTCGTGCACCATGAAGCACAATCCGCGCCTGAACGAGAAGATGGCCCGCTTGGCCGGCTTCTCCGACATTCACCCGCTGCAGCCGCAGGACACGGTGCAGGGCGCGCTGGAGCTGATCGACACGGTTGCCCACTGGCTGATGGAGTTGACCGGCATGCCGGCCGTTGCCATGTCGCCGAAGGCCGGCGCTCACGGCGAGCTGTGCGGCCTGCTGGCGATTCGTGCGGCGCTGGAAGCCCGCGGCGATGCGCGCGAGGTGGTGCTGGTTCCGGAATCGGCCCACGGCACCAACCCGGCGACGGCGGCCTTCTGCGGCTACCGCGTCGAGGAAATTCCGGCGACCGAGAACGGCCGGGTGGACTTCGAGGCGCTGAAGAAGCGGCTGGGTCCGGACGTGGCGGCGATCATGCTGACCAATCCGAACACCTGCGGCCTGTTCGAACCGGACATCATCAAGATCGCCGAAGCCGTGCATGCGGTGGGCGCGTTCTTCTACTGCGACGGCGCGAACTTCAACGCCATCGTCGGCAAGGTGCGCCCGGGCGACCTTGGCGTCGATGCCATGCACATCAACCTGCACAAGACCTTCTCCACCCCGCACGGCGGCGGTGGTCCGGGTTCGGGTCCGGTGGTGTTCTCCGAAGCGCTGGCTCCGTTTGCGCCGCTGCCCTACGTCAAGAAGACGGAAGAGCGGTTCGAACTGGTGGAGCACCTTGAAGAGGGCGACCAGAGCTTCGGCCGCATGGTTGCCTTCCACGGCCAGATGGGCATGTTCGTGCGCGCCGCCAGCTACATGCTGAGCCACGGCGCGGACGGCCTGCGTCAGGCAGCGGAAGACGCGGTGCTGAACGCCAACTACATCATGGCCAAGCTGCAGGACGTGATGACCCCGGCGTTCGAGGGTCCGTGCATGCACGAAGCCCTGTTCGACGACCGCTTCCTCAAGGACACCGGCGTGACCACGCTCGACTTTGCCAAGGCAATGATCGACGAGGGCTACCACCCGATGACCATGTACTTCCCGCTGGTGGTGCACGGCGCGATGCTGATCGAGCCGACGGAAACCGAAAGCCGCGCTTCGCTCGATGAATTCATCGGCGCGCTGCGCTCGCTGGCGGAAGCGGCGAAGAACGGAGAGAAGGAGCGCTTCACGGCAGCGCCGCACTTCGCTCCGGTGAAGCGTCTGGACGAAACCCGCGCTGCCCGTCAGCCGGTGCTGTCCTACAAGAACACGGCCGAGCCGGGTTCGGTGACGACGCCGGTGGCGGCCGAGTAAGGCCTCGCCAGAGCCGACAGAAAATGCGCCGGTGGGAGAGATCCCGCCGGCGTTTTTCGTTGGAGGGGCCGGGGGCGCTTTTTGTTTGAAGGAGGGGCCTGCCGTTCCTGCGCCTCTCTGCAGAAACCTTTCCTCGGAAAGCGGGCAAAAAAATTGGCGGCCGGGGGTTTGGGGGTGGCCGGCCGCCAAGTTTGGCAGGGTGATTAGTCTGCCGGTAAGAGGTTATTCCGCCGCCATCGGCACCTTGCTGTAGGTGGTCTGGCGGGTTGGAATGTCGTCGCGGATCAGGTCGGCGGCGATCTGTTCGCCGAGCCGGATGCTGAGAGCCGCAATGGTGAGCGTGGGATTGGCCCAGCCGGACGTGGTGAACACGGAGCTGCCGGCCACGTGCAGGTTGGCGATGCCGTGGACCTTGCAGTTCTCATCGACAACGCCGGTGCGGGGGCTGGCCGACATGCGGGTGGCCCCCATGTGGTGATAGCCGCCGTAGGAGTGGGAGCTGACCAGCGGGTCGGTCTCCCAAGTGGTATGGCTGTCGGTGATCCAGGGCTGGATGCTGACCTGACCCAGGCCGTTGTCGCGCAGGGTCGCATCAAAGCGCTTCATCATCACGGCGAGCGTGTGCTTGTCGATGGGGCGGAAGCGCCAGTCCAGCGCGGCCTTGGGGATGCCGAGCGCATCGGTTTCCCGTGTCAGGGTCACGCGGCTGTCAGGATTGGGGGCCTGTTCGGCGCGAATGATGATCGACAGGTCGCGCCGGCCGGACTTGACCATGAGCCAAGGGCGCAGCGGGTCGATATGCTCGTGCAGCCAGACCGCCGTCTGCTTGGTGGCCATCCACATCCGCCGGCCGGCTTCGGTCGGCGGCAGGCGGTGCTTCATGGTGTTGTAGATCTTCAGCGGCAGGAACATGCTGGCATCAGCGCTCTGGCGCGCGCCGAGCGTCATGGCGGTGTTGAGGATGCCCTCCTGCTGCTGGAAGGCGCGGCTCGGCCGGAGCATGGCGGCCATGCGGGTGCCCTGATAGCGGTAGGACCGACCCAGCACCTTCAGCAGCTGCCACGCGCTGGCGCTTTCCACGCGCCCGCCGCGGGCGTGGGGGTGCTCCATGAAGTAGCGGCCCACCTGATCGTAGGCGTTGCCGAGACCGTTCTGCCACACGTCGTTGGAGGCCAGCAGCAGGCGCGCGTTCTCGATGCCGCCCGCAGCCGTCACGTAATGCCGGGCACGCACGGTCAGCTGGTGGCCCTGATGGTCCCGCGCCACCACGTGGGTGATCTGGCCGCCGTCTTCGGAGGCCTGAATGCGGGTGACGGTGGCGTGCAGCCAGACCTGCGCGCGCGGATGGTCGGTCACGTCCGCGATGTTGCGGTGGGTGAAGCGGTTGAATTGGGTATCGAACCGCCAGAAGCCGGCTTCGAGCGCATCGGACGAGGCGTGGGCGAGGCCCTTTGCCGCGTCCTTCAGCCAGGGCAGCATCGGGGTGTCGGCATCCATGCCGAACACCTTCCAGGCCTCGCGGTAGTAGGACGCGAGGTCATCCTTCGAGATCGGCCAGCCGCTGTGCGGCACCCAGGACTTTGCCTCGAAATCTTCCGGGTCCAGCTCGGCAAGGCGGCCGCCCCAGATGGCGGTGGTGCCGCCCAGCAGCCGCAGGCGGCACTCCTGAAGGTCGTAGTAGGGGAAGCCGGTATTGTCGCCGTCGCTGAGCTGGTGGACGGGATCCTCGTGATCACGGCCGCCGCTCTCCAACAGACAGACGTGCAGTCCGCGGGCCAGCAGGGTGCGGGCCAGAGTCAGCCCGGCAACGCCGCTGCCGATGATGCAGACGTCAGTGTCGACGGTTGCCCCGCCCGGGGCCTGATGGAGGTCTGTAAGCATAAGAAAGGTAATCCACGGAGCAATTTACGTACGGAGGGCTAGAACGAGTCTTCTGCTGTCTTCATGTGATCGGCGATTTCCGGCGGCTCGGTCTGGAGGCTGGAGAGCAGCACTTCCGCCGCCGCCTGCAACCGGCTTTCGCTGGCGTGGCCGACGAGGGCATAGGCCAGGCCACCCGACTGCCAGAAGGTGGCGGTGGTGCCGCCGACGATGGTTGTGCGCATGCCGCCGGGCGCCTTGGGCACATGCGGCGCGGCGAACAGCGTGACCGTGCCGAGATCGCCCGCGTCAGCCGTGACGGCGATGCTGTAGCCTTCGTCCCACGGGTAGATCTGAACATCGACGACCTTCCAGCCCGCGGGCAGGGCGGGCATGGCCAGATCGGTTTCCATGCGCAGCTCGGCCGGATCGTATCTGGCGGTTTCGACCTGGGAGGCCATGCGCTGGCGTAGCGACTGGGCCCGGCGGGCATCGAGCGCGTCATCGACAAAGGCGAGGGTGGCGGCTTCGGTCTGGATTGCGCCGTTGAAAGGCTGAACGGCGCTGAAGACGATCCACCCGGCGGTGATGGCGGCGGCAAGGCCGGTGAGGCGCAGAACGGTGCGCTGCCAGACCTGACGCTTCAACCCCTGCTCCAGCCGCGTTGCGCCTGCCACGAGGCGCGCGGAGGGCTCGTCCTGCAACTGGGCGTGCAGGCGCAGCGCATCCATGGTGCGCAGGGACGCCATGACTTCAGCCGCTGCTTCGGGATGGTGGGCGAGGAAGTCTTCAACCTCGATGCGGCGGGCATCGTCCAGTTGTCCGTCCATGTAGGCCTGAAGGTCGACCTCGGTGATCGAGCTCGGCTGGGAAGTATCATTCTGACCCATGGGAACCCTTGATCAGTTTGAGCTGGACCGAGCCTTGCGGCGTGCGGCCCTGAGACGTGTCTGTTTGCTGCGGCGCGTGCGGGCGTTGCCCGGCCGGCCGGTCGAGCAGGCGCAGCGTGGCCCGCGCGCGGGACAGGCGGGACATGAGCGTGCCGATGGGGATGCTGAGAGCATCGGCAGCGTCCTGATAGGACAGGCCCTCGACCGCCACGAGATGCAGGGCGGCGCGCTGGGCCTCCGGCAGGCGGGTGAAGGCCTTATGAATTTCGGCCAGCTGCACGCGGGTGTCCGCATCGGGCGGTGGCGGGGCGGCAACCGGGTCGGCCGTCAGTGCATCAACGACGCGCTCCTCCATCTGCCGCCGCCGGTAGATGTCGACGAACAGGTTGTGGAGCAGGGAGAACAGCCAGGGCCGCAGGCTTCGGCGGGTGTCGTAACTGTCGCGGCGCTCATAGGCGCGCAGCAGCGTTTCGTGGACAAGCTCTTCCGCATCGGCAGGGTCGCGGACGAGCGCGCGCGCATAGCGCAGCAGCGCCGGCAACTGTCCCACCACATCGAATGACTTATCCTTCATGCGCCATATACGGGCTGGCAGCAGAGTTTATTCCATCCGGGCGGTTTAAATTTTCTGCCGGCACTGCGCGATCGTCATGCTTGCTCAAAAAAAAGCGGCGGCACGCTTTCCCGCGCACCGCCGAGTTTCAGTACAGGCTGCCACTTCAGTTGCTAACGCCACTGGGGCAGAGAAGTTCGAACGGTTCGTCTTAGGCCCCGGTGTTCGAGCCCGGAACGAGGGCGAGGTCAGGATAGGAGGACAGGCGGGCTTCCTCCCAGACATCCGGATGGGCGGCGATGAGACCGAGGCGCGGCGCGCAATAGGGGCGGTAAAGCGCGCCATCCGGGTGCAGGATGCGGGCGCCCGCTTCCTGCGCGATGAGGGCAGGGGCGGCGTGATCCCATGGCAGCAGCCGCCAGTAGGAGGCGGCGTCGATGCCCCCGCTCACGAGGCGGAGGTATTCCTGACCGGCGCACATGAGCGGCTCGACGGGCTCGATGGTCTCGAGCCGGGCCGCGGCGGCGATCTCCGGCGGCCAGAACCGGACCGAGACGGAAACCCGCGCTTTTCCCGGCTTGCGGGCGGGAATGCGCACCCGCTGGCCGTTGATGAACGCGCCTGCGCCGGGGCGGGCTTCGGCCATGCGCTGGCCGAGGGGATCGTACACGCAGGCGGCGATGGTCTCGTTGTTCTGCACCAGCGCGACCATGACGGCAAAGGTGGGGTTGCCCGCCGCGAAATTGGCGGTGCCGTCGAGCGGGTCGATCACCCAGACGGGCTCGCTGCCGCCGAGGCGGTGAATGGCCTCGGGCTCGGCCGCGACTGCTTCCTCGCCCACAACCAGCGAGCCGGGCAGGAGCTTGAGCAGGCCGTCGGTCAGCAGGGCCTCGGATTCCTCATCGGCAACGGTGACGAGATCATCGGCCGAGGTCTTCTCACGGATCTCGTGGTCGGCCAGCGTCTGGTAGCGCGGCAGGATCACCCGCTCGGCGGTCTCGCGCAGGAGGTCGGGAACATGAGCAAGGGCGCGGTCAATCATATCGGTCATGAAGCCAAGTCTTTCCATCAGGTGGGGCCGGAGGCTATAGTTGCCGTCTCTTCAGGGCAGGCGGGCATTTTGAAGGCAACCGGCTGGAACAGCCGGCGTCCTCTCAAGCGTTCCCGCCCTCTATACACCTTATCGAGCGGATGTGAGATCGAGTTATGGCGCAAACCGAGACGGCGATTCTGGCAGCGGGGTGCTTCTGGTGCGTGGAAGCGGTGTTCGATGATCTGGTGGGCGTGCAGTCGGTGGAATCCGGCTACATCGGCGGCCATGTGGACAACCCGACCTACCGGCAGGTGTGCGAGGAGGATACCGGCCACGCCGAGGCCGTGCGCATCACGTTCGACCCGAGCCAGATCAGCTACGACGAGCTGCTGGACGTGTTCTTCCACGTGCATGACCCGACCACGCTCAACCGGCAGGGGAACGACGTGGGCACCCAGTACCGCTCAGCCATCTTCTACTTGAACGATGCGCAGAAGGCCTCGGCCGAGAAGGCCATTGCGGAGGCGCAGCCGGAGTGGCCGAGCCCGATCGTGACGCAGGTGGTGGCTGCAACCAGGTTCTGGGAAGCGGAAGACTATCATCAGGAGTATTTCGCCAATAACCCGAACCAGCCTTACTGCTCTGCCGTGGTGGGGCCGAAGGTGCGCAAGTTCCGCCAGAAGTATGCCGCGCGGCTGAAGCAGCACTGAGCCTGCAGGTGCAGGCTGGGCGGCTTTCACATGGCTGCGAAAACGGGAACGGCGGCCTCGAGAGGAGGCCGCCGTTTTCCGTTCGGCTGATCCGGGGTCAGCGCTTGTTCG